>JAXJLC010000322.1:0-2251 GCA_036297365.1 Collinsella sp. | reverse complement strand
TTAAGCTGCTCGGCATCGCCCGCAACACCGACGCCGGCGTCGACGTCCGCGTGCATCCCACGCTGATCCCCGCCGATCACATGCTCGCCAAGGTCAACGGTGCCATGAACGCCGTCTACGTGGTGGGTGACGCCGTGGGCGAGACCATGTTCTACGGCGCGGGCGCAGGCTCCTTCCCCACCGCGAGCGCCGTCGTAGGCGATATCCTGTCGCTCTCCGAGCAGATCAGCCGCGGCGTGGCTCCGCTGCCCGAGATTGAGCCCTATGGTCACAACCTCGCCTTTAAGCCCATGGACGAGCTCCAGACTAAGTACTATGTGCGCCTGAAGGTCGCCGACCGCGTGGGCGCCCTGTCCGAGACGGTCGATATCTTTGCCAAGCACAACATCTCGATCTCGCTCATCAACCAGGTCGAGGACGGCAAGTCGGGCGTCAACGATGCCTGCTCGGTCATCTTCCTGACGCATCGCGCGCTCGAGAAGGACGTCCAGGCTGCCGCCGCCGAGCTTGCCAGCGTCGACTGCGTGGCCGAGGTCGCCAACGTCCTGCGTATCGAGGACGTCGAGGCCTGGACCGAAGGCGTCATGGCGAACTAGCCCGATTCTCGGCAAATCAAATAACGCATGAGGGGCTCCCGTCCGATTGGATGGGAGCCCCTTTTAGTTACATCTTTTGCACGAAGTGGTCGACTAACGTTTGAACAACTTGACCGTTCGTCAACAACCGTGGATACCGTTTACCGATATGCAACGGCAGCTGTTTTTTGCCGCCGCTATGCTGTGCCGTGTATGTCCGCCCGCGATGAGAGGAAGCACCATGTTGCT
Organism: Collinsella sp.; assembly: GCA_036297365.1. GTDB lineage: Bacteria > Actinomycetota > Coriobacteriia > Coriobacteriales > Coriobacteriaceae > Collinsella. The sequence goes on along the minus strand of JAXJLC010000322.1, from coordinate 1,427 downwards.
CGAGGGCAAGAAAGCAATCATCACCGGAGGCACGCGCGGTATCGGCTATGCCATCGCCTGTCGCTTTATCGAGGAGGGCGCCGCCGTCACGGTCTTTGGCTCGCGTCAGGAGACTGCCGACGCCGCCGTTGAAAAGCTAGCCGCAGTCTATCCCGACGCCAAGGTCTGGGGCCGTTCCTGCGATCTCACCTCGCTCGAGGCCGTGACCGAGGCCTTTACCCAGGCTGCAGCTGACATGGGCGGTCTCGATACGGTCGTCAACAACGCCGGCATCTCCCAGCGCTCGCCCCTTTTGGACTACACGGCCGAGGAGTTCGCAAAGGTCATGGACCTTAACGTCGTCGCTGTCTTTAATGGCCACCAGGCTGCCGCCAAGATCATGACCGAGGCCGGCCACGGCGGCACCATCACTACCACAAGCTCGATGGTCGCCAAGTACGGCCAGCCCTCCGGCGTCGGTTACCCCACGTCCAAGTTTGCCGTCAATGGCATGGTCCAGTCGCTCTCGCGCGAGCTCGCCCCCATGGGTATTCGCGTCAACGCCGTCGCCCCAGGCGTAACCAAGACCGATATGGTCGCCAACCTGCCCGAAGAGGTCATCAAGCCCATCATCGCCACCATTCCGCTGGGTCGCATGGGCGAGCCCGAGGATGTCGCCAACGCCTTTGTCTTCTTGGCAAGCGACATGTCCTCCTATGTCACGGGCGCCATCCTCCCCGTCGACGGAGCCGCCCGCTCCTAAGGGGCCACAAGCCTCAGCTCCTAGCCTCAACATGGCTCGACCAAAAAGGCGCGCTGCCTGCATCAACTACAGGCAGCGCGCCTTGTTCTGTTTGCAGGGGAAGCTGCGTCCCGGTATTTCAGCTCAGAACGGGGCACGGTTTCCCCAGGACCTCCTTGCGGAAACTGCACCCCGTTTTGAACGTCGATTCTGGGATACCGTTTCCGCAATGGGCCTCCTGCGGAAACGGTATCCCACTCCGGGCGCCCATTCCGGGACACAGCTTCCCAACGGCCCCTGTTTCGGAAACCACATCCCATTTTGAACCCTTCAAAGCGGGACGCGGCTTCCCCGAGAGAGTATCGACTACTTGCCGTCGTCGTCCTGGGCTTCGTCGCGTGCGTAGAGCTCCAGCATGCGGCGGCGATATTCGTGCACGGCGAGCTTGGCGCGCTCCAGGCGGCGGCGCTCACGCGGAGTCAGCTCGGACGGGTCAAGCTCATCACCATAGGTCTTATCGGCAAGAAGATGCGCCGCGTCCACGATACGGGCATCGATGTGGCCGTTCGCTGCCTCGGCGGAAAGACGCTCGGCGATCGTATCGAGCGTAGGCAAGCCCTCGAATACGCGACCATGTCCATGCGAGGTCAGCAGCTCGTGCTCGCGCGCGAGCACGAGCTGCTGACCTCGCATGGACATGGTCGCG
>JAXJLC010000321.1:0-2090 GCA_036297365.1 Collinsella sp. | reverse complement strand
GATCGGGTGCCTGGGGAAGCCGCTGGACCGGATAGCCCTAAATGGTTTCCAAGAAAGCCTCAATCCTGGTTTGCAGTTGGCCTGCATCCTCGCCGGCGTAGTCGGTCGTGATGTGCATAAACGGAATGCCGGCCTCCTCGGCGGCCTTCTCCACGGCAAACGACTCCATCTCGTAGAGCGTGCAGAACTGCAAGGCCACGTCGACGATACCGTCGGCATGCAGGTCCTTGGCCATCTGGACAATGTCCTTCATACGCTGATTGTTGGGCGTAAAGACGGCGCAGTTGATCTTAAAGTAGCGCTCGGCGATGGCGTCGAGCATCTCGTCGACCGTCTCGCCGGACTCGTCGACCAGGTCCTTGTAGTAGCGCGAGCCCGTGCAGGACTCCTCGCCTACCACAACGCCGCCGGCCTTCTCGATAAGGTTGAACAGCTTCCAGTTGGGCACGGCCATGGGCGTACCGGTGTACAGGATGCGCTTGGTCCCCTTGGGTGCCACGCCCTCGCCGGCCTCGACACGCTGCTCGCACTCAGCCGCCATATCGTTGATGGCTCCGGTCAGACGCGGTGTGTCGTCCATAAAGGCGGCCTGAACGGTCAGCAGGCTGTCGAGACCGCTGATGGGCGCAGGGTCGGCAGCGCGGGTCGCAGCGAGGCGCTGCAGGGCGCGGCGCTTCTCATTGACGGCGTGGATGGCAGCCTTCAGGCCCTCGGGCGTAATCTTGACGCCGCACTCGTCCTCGATCTTGGCGGCGAGCTTCTTGACCTCGGCCTTCCAGGTCACGAGCGTCGACTCGTCGTGCACGTTGGGAATATCCATGACGTACATGTTCTTTTGCGTGGCAAAGAACTCGTAGGCTTTCTTCTTACCGTCGCAGGTGTTCTCGCCTACCACCAGGTCACTCGACTCAATGTAGGGGCAGACCTCGCCCAGCTTAAAGCCGGCAAAGCTCTTGATAAGCGGGCAGGTGTTGCGCGGCAGGTGCTCCTCGACCTTATCGGTTGCCCAATCGGCACCCGAGCACAGGCCCACGGGAATGCCGTCACAGGCAAGCACGATCTCCTCGGGCACGTACACGCAGAACGAGCCGACGATCTTGGTGGCCTCGCCGGCCTCCTTCTTGTCGAGCATCTCCTTAATACGGCCGCTATGGATGTTGGTGGCCACAAAGTCCAGGTAGGACGTGGACTTGGGGCGATTGTGCTGCATCAGAAACATATCGCCGTACATCTGACCCACGGCGCCCAGCAGCATGTCGTGGTCGGCAAGATTCATGCCGAGGCTCTCCCACATCGGATGGAAATCGAATTCTTCAGCCATGACGGTTCCCCTCTCGAACCAAAATTGAATAGCTACGGTATTGCTGCACGGTGGGTGGCGAAAACCCAGCCGCGCCTAAACCCGGAATTTTAGGGAACCTGCTTTGCGGTCGATTATTTAGTTGTTCGTCGTCTCTCCCGGAGCCGTGAACATACCTGCTCATATGCGACTCCGAGCTATATATAGGGCACGCGCGGCAACGCGGCGAATGTATGTCGTCTGCGGCATGTGCGCACCCTCCTTTACAAGTTAAGGTCAACTATATCAACGGTCATCGTCCAGACGAACACCGTTGACATTCGTACGACAGCGTCGTGCGTCGTCGTTTAATAAAAAATTATCTTGATTGGTAAGAGTTTGTCGTCCCTCATTCGGCGAGCGGCAAGACAAAGCCGCCGAGGCTTATATCCCCGACGGCATTACCCGGCGCTATCGACAAACCAAATGGATCCTGCTGGCATCAAAATGCATGCGCAGCGTCTCGCCTGCTTGCGGCAGCGCGTCGACAGGCATGCCCACCTTGTTGACCTTCCACTGCAGACGCGTGGGCGCATCGACGCGCGGCACGTCCAGCAACACCAGCCGCTCAAAGCGCGAATCACTCACGCGGGCCACGTGCAAGTCATAGCTGTTGCGGCCCCGCTCAGCGCGATTGTCAACATGGAAGTAGCTTGCGCGAATACCCAGGTACGCCACGTCATCGGGAATCTCGCGACCCACGTTAAAGGTCATGCCCCAGTCGAGGGCCTCAACTTCTTCGTCGCCGATC
>JAXJLC010000320.1:0-4186 GCA_036297365.1 Collinsella sp. | reverse complement strand
TGTGGACGGCATCGGCCAGGACCTTAAATGTGGGGATTTGGGCGTCGGTCGCCAGCTTGGGCGTGGGGCTTGCGGTCATGACGGGAGCAACGTCGCCGATGACGATGTAGCTCACGCCGCCACGGGCCAAGCGCTCGTAAAAAGCCAGGCTGCGCTCGCCGATGGAACCGTCACGCTCCTCGTAGCCGGTAGTCAGCGGCGGAAACATAATGCGGTTTTTGAGCTCAAGGGGGCCAACCGTAATGGGCTGGAGCAGCTTGGATGCAGGTGTGGTCATGGACATTCCTCTCTTGTAGGCGCGGCGGCGATGTTGCCGCGTAGTTGTCTAGAGGATATGGCATGGGGGCACAGCGACACAACGGAAATCGGCGAATATCAGGTGGCGGCAGGTGGATGGGGGTGGGCGGGGCGGCCCGTCGGTTTGTCTCAATCTGTAACAGTTACGCGGCAAAACTGGGTCTTACTGTTACAGATCGAGACAAACCAAACCCGCCTGCTAGAAAATCTCAATCTATAACATCAACTCGGCAAAATCCGTCCCTCGTGTTACAGATTTAGACAAACACGACCCAACCCACCGGTATATCTCGGTCTGTAACACCTAGCCGCCCAAATCGGGTCTAGATGTTACAGATCGAGATTTTGTTTGAGAGGCCGAGAATTGGACCGAAAACACGGTCCCGAAATAACAAAAAAGCTCGCCGGCTAGGCCGACGAGCTGCAAGTTCTTGGTCGCGGGGGCAGGATTTGAACCTACGACCTCCGGGTTATGAGTGGCATTTTCTACGTAGGCCATGCAAACGCACGAGAGTTGATTAGGGGTATCTACCTCGTAAGACGGCAACGGGAAGTAATTCTAGGGAGCCTGTGGTAGTCCGTGGGAGCGGACCTGCTGCCACAAATCCTGCCACAGGCTCTGCCACAACTAGCATAAGGATTACTTCCATGAACGAAAAGACGAACATCGCCCGAGAAGGCGACGAGCAGCACAACACAATCGGACGCCGTAGGCGGATCTACGTCCGCGTCACCGAGAACGAGCTCGCCCGCATCCGCTCACGTGCGCGCAAGGCGGGCATGAGCATTTCCGCCTTCGCGCGGACGAGATTGCTTGGCGACGCCGAGGCCCGTCCCGCGCTGGACATCGACATCGCCGAGCTCCGCAAGGCGTTCGCGGATTTGAAACACGCCGGGTCGAACTTGAACCAATGCGCTCGCGCACTCAATACCTTCGGGGCAGACGGAGACTCCGCCGCCAACACCGACCGCGCGGTGCGCCGCGTCTCCGCAGCAGCGAGGCGGCGTGCCCACCAGGCGCCTTCCCAACTACCTCGCGTGGTTCTGCTGGGCGCGCGAGGCGCGCCGGGGCGGGGACGCCGCCTCGCTGCTGCGGGCGCAGATGGGGTCGGGGACATACCGGACGAGCTGGCGCGGGCTCTGGCGGCAGCCGTGCCCGTTCCACCCGGAGATTTCCATGTCATAGGCGGGTTAACACAGCCTTGACAATAAACGTTCGCCAGAGGCGACCCTTCATTCTCAAATCCTCGGGAAACGAAAAGGAAGGGTCGCCTCTGGCGAACGTTTTGAGCACACATCAAGAGCTTCGCCGTTCAACAGGCCTCCATCCTGACCCAAAATGCCCCCAGCATGCCCGGCGCTCGGGGCAAACGCCTCCCAATACCCGTGGGAGACATACCCCTCCCAACATACACACGAGCCGCGCGACCAAGGACCCGCGCCAAGCACCCGCGCTCCTCACCGTGTGCGGCTGCGCAAGCATCGATATATCAGCCCACCCGCCGCGAGCAAAAGTGCCGATGCCACCAGCGTGCACGCGACCAGCGTCCAATTTCCGGCGCCGACCGCTGACGCCGTGATCGTCGAGGTCACGATGGAAGGGATGCGCCCGAACGTGGCGATCAGGACGACCGGTAGGAAACGCATGTTCGTGAGCCCGGCGAAATACGTCAGGAAATCCTTGGGCGTGCCGGGGATCAGGAACACGACGAGCATGATAAGCTCAAGGCGCTTGGCGCTCTTCAGCCAGGAGAAGCGGTCGAAGAACAGGCCGACGAGCTTCCAGCCCCAACGGCGCGTCGCCCAATAGATGACCGAGGTCGCCAGCCCCGAGGCGACCAGGCACAGGGCCGTCCCCCCCCCAGAAGCCGAATGCGTACCCGCTGGCGAGCTCCACCGGCTCACCGGGAAGAAACGCGAGCAGCACCTGCACGATGTTTATGCCGAGCATCGCCAAGCAGCTCGCGATGGCATGGTCCGCCACAAACGCGCGAACGGCCTGGGCGTCTGCGAGCCAAGCGAGCAGGGCGGGGAGGTATTCCCAGCACAGCGCAGCCGTCGCGACCGCGGCGAGCGCGAGGCTCGCGATGACACGGCGGCGCATCGCGCGGCGCCTGGCGTCGACCTCGGCATCTTCCCTGGCGGCCTCGAAACGACCCATCGTCGAAGCGGCGCGCAACTCGCCATCGATCTCCGACTCAGCCTCGGTCTCGACGCGACCGCGCTTCCAAGCCTCGGTCAGCTTCTTCACGTCGAGCGTGCGCGCCGCACCACCGCATGCCACATGCTGCTGCGGGAGCAAGGCGTTCAGCTCCATGGGGGACTCGCCTTCGGTCTGCATTCTCATCATCGCGGCACCTCCTTGTTTCCGTGCGAGTTAAGTGTCGCAAGGGGGTGTCTACGTTTTGTCGACCAGCAATGACAATTACGTAAGCCTTAGGCATTCCTAAGCTTTTCTTTATGAATTGAGCCCTCTCCGGCTATGTCTTCCGCCCTTAAAAGGCGTTTTCCCACTCTGGCCGCACATCGAAGGTCGCGATAACACGCGCTCCACCCGTCTCCGCGTTCGTCAGGGCGATCTCACCCCCGCGGAGACCGCACAAGACGCTCGACACATTGAGCCCCAGTCCGAAATGCTCCGCTGATTTGTTCTCGCTGAAGAACGGGTCGCAACCGCGGTGAAGCGCCTCAGGGGTGAACCCAGGTCCATCGTCGGTGACGACCAGGGTGAGAGTCCCCGCATCGACCATCATGTCGAACGTCACGCTCGACACCGCATGCGCGCAGGCGTTGCTCAACAGATTGTCGAGCACCTCTTCGACCAGGGAGAGATCGAGGAGGACGGTCATGCCATGCCGAATGGATTCCGCACTCTCGGACCGGGACGCCAACTCGAGATCGAGCTCGCTGCCGCGCGCGGACACGACTCCCGCGACATGGTGCTCCAGCTCCCCGCGCAGGACATCTGCCGAAAGCCGCTCCCGTTCGACCGGACGGTCCTCAAGCTTGGTGAGGCCGCCCATCGAAGTCGCGTATCGCTCAAGTCGCGCGACCTGGGAAGAAAGTGCGTCGAGCGCGTCCACATCCAACGTGTCCCCGCGACGCAGACGCATCTGAGCCATCTCCACCGTCCCCTTGAGCACAGTGATGGGCGTGCGCAGGTCATGCGCGAACGCCGCATTGAGGCGCCGCCGCGACTCGGCCGTGCGCCACAGTTCGCGCTGGGCCTCGAGCAGCGATGCACGCATGTGCTCGAGCGTCTCCGACAAGCGCCCCAACTCGCGACCGCGAACGGTGCCAATGGCAAAATCCAAGTCCTGCTCGGCGATACGGTCGGCCGCGCCGGCGAGTTCGGCCAGCGGCGCGGCAATGTGCACGCGGTAGAAGCGGCGGAACGTGAGCAGGCCCAGGCCGCCGTATGCGAGGACGGGCGCAAGTCCCGTGGCAAGCGTGAGGATCCACGGCATCAAGCTCGCGGGAGGCTGCGATGCCGCATAGTAAGCCGTATTCGAAACCAATCCCTCGCCGAACGTCTCCTCGAGATCCGCCCCGGTCATCGACTCGAACAACTCGACGCTCTGCGCACGGCCCTTGCGGCTCAACTCGTCATATCGGGCGAGATTGTCCGCGGAGATCGTGCTGTTCACCTCCAGAATATCCTCCTGCGGATACCCCTCGTTGTAATTCAGCCCCCAATCGTATAGCTGGACCCGGCCGCTGCGGACCAGGCCCACGGTTGCATACAACGAGCTGATAGTGCGTCCGCCATCCGGGACATAATCGCTTCCAGTCCCCCAATCCCCCGTCGCGATGAAAACCGCATATGGGCCGTCGCCTGGCAAGTCGAGCTCTGAGGCGGGCAGCAGCTCCCGTGTGTTGGGGTCATAGA
>JAXJLC010000319.1:0-8824 GCA_036297365.1 Collinsella sp. | reverse complement strand
TTTCTTGACTCGTATGAGGTTCGGTTTAAGGTCCGTAGGCGCACGCGCGGTGCGGACGGTGGACGGCATTTGCGTCGAAAGCGCAAATAAGAATGCCCGGGGGTCGGATCCCGGGCATTTAACAAAAGCTGAAAACTAGGCCGCCCGCGCTCCCAAACATTTACGCGGGGTGCGTCGTTTTCTATTGATATTGTATCCCGAATCGCCCCGCCGATCCGGGACATTTTGAAAACTCAAATGCGGGCTTAGGTCGAACGGAATCTCTTTAATTCCGAAAATTATGTATAATTCCAATACCAACTGGAATCAAACGAAAACGATGGAAATGAACGAAGCGCTAATCTACTTACAAGAAGCACTAGGCCTCTCCGCCAAGACCAAAACTTGGCCTGGATCCGCACGCTTGCCGCTGCATCTGCGGTCGATTGAGGTCCGCGCTGTTGACGCAAACGGTTTTTCGTTTTTGCTTGCAAGTTTGCCTACTGGCGTCGGGCTTCCCGAGGCTAAGAGAGTCTATAGTCAGCTAGCCTTGCGCGCGGAGACTCCTGTTGTCGTTTCGTTTCCTGATGCCGATGCACGTCAGCGCAAAGCATTGGTCGCACAAGGGATTCCCTTTGTCTGCCCGGGTAGACAGGCTTTTCTTCCATTTATGGGTACAGCCTGCACGGAGAGGGGCGGTGCCCGGTTTCGCAATCACGCGACCAAGATGTCGCCCAACGCGCAGGCTGCCGCAATCTGGGGAGCAACCCAGGAGCCATATCGTCCCTATGACCTTTGTCGTGCGCTTGGGATCTCGGCAAGCCGTGCGAGTGAGGCCATAACCGAGCTTGTCGACAGGGGGCTCGCGAGGCGCGAACGTTGCGAGCGACGTGTCGTCGTGTTCCCTGTTGCCGTTGATCTTCTGCTCAGTGAGCACATGGCAGAGCTCTCCTCGCCTGTCTCGAAGGTCTTTTTTGCAAGGAAGACGCCGAAGATCGACTATCTTGTTGACGCCGGGGAGACGGCGCTCGCCGCGCGTTCAATGCTCGCTGCACCGGGCATGGAACAAAAGGCCGTCTTAAGAAGTACATGGCGTCAACTGAGCGACCTCGAAGTCGCAGACGGGGAGTTGCCGGATAACGAGACGACGATGATCCAAGTGTGGCGCTATGCGCCCGTGTTTGCCGGCTCCTCCCGTGTCGACGACATTTCGCTTGCGCTATCTTTGGCGGCAATCGACGATGAGCGAATTCAGCTCGAAGTCGATCGCATGTTTGGAAGGGAATATCCATGGCAAGAAGCGCTGTAGAAGGTCTCCAAGAATTCGAACCGTAGGCGGCGTTTCGGTCCTAGCTGCGTTGTCCGGCGTGGAAGCTCGCTAATCGGCTATTATTTGTTTAGACAACCTGAGTTGTAGAGGAGTGACCGGCGATGGTGCAGGGCGCCAAACATATGAAGAGCAATAACGCCGCGGCCAACGGTGGCTCAAGCCCTCAGCCCAAACCTCAACCAAAGCCCAAGCGCCGTCGCAAGCGACTGCCGCGCTGGGCCGACCGGCTCATCACCATCGTCATCATCCTTATTGGCGTGGGCCTTATGACCTGGCCGTGGATCTTGGACCGGCTCGAGGCCTCGGGCGTGTTCAACCAGATCAGCACGGTGTCCAGCACCGTGGACGCGCTGTCTGCCGAGGAGCGCGAGCGCATCCTGCTCCAGGCGCGCTCCTTTAACGAGCAGCTGGCGGGCGAGGCCACCGAGCTCCCCGCCGACCAGATCGAGCCCTACGCCCAGCAGCTCATCTTTGACCGCGACCCCATGATGAGCTGGGTCGAAATCCCCTCCATCGACGTGAGCATGCCCATCTACCACGGCACGAGCGAGGAAGTCCTTATGGCGGGCGTCGGCCACCTGGAGGGCACGAGCCTGCCGGTGGGCGGCACCTCGACGCATTGCGTGCTCACCGCGCACTCGGGCATGCGCAACCTGAGCATGTTCGACGACATCCACTCGCTGGAGCCCGGCGACCTGGTGCTGCTGCACACCATGAACAAGACGCTCGCCTACAAGATGGTGGACTCCGAGGTGGTGCTGCCCGAGGAGATGGAGTCGCTGACCATCGAGCCCGGCGCCGACAAAGTGACGCTCGTCACCTGCACGCCCTACGGCGTGAACGACCATCGTCTGCTGGTGCATTGCGTGCGCACCAAGTACAACAAGAAGGACGTCGACAAGCAAAAGTCGCTGGCCGGCCGCCACTGGGGCAAGCGCGAGTTCGCCGTGCTCATTGTGGTCGTAGCCATTGTGCTGTTGCTGCTGGACATCGTGATCCACGCGATCCGCAAGCGCCGCAAGGCCAAGGCCTCGGCATAAGACATTCTCCAGAACCACCACAATGGGGACAGGCACCTTCGTGGTGGTCGGGACTTCCAAACCATCACAACATTCGATGAAAATCTCGATTTTGGCGAAAAGCGTCGAATGTTGTGATGCTTTTCGTTGTGGGCGCGACGGTCTTCGTTGTGGGCGGGATGGTTTTCCTTGTGGGCGAGACGGTTTTCGCTATGGACGGTGCGGTTTCGTTGCAGAACCGACGGCCCGCCGCCTGCCAACCGCCGCCCTCGTTACGTTTTCGCTGCATTTGGGTAAAGCACCTGCTCCAAGCGGCGTTGCCTTGTATACTAGAGCGGTTTATCTGTTATGCGGAAGGGAGCGCCTATGGCACTCAGCGAGAAAGACGTGCGCGGCATCGCCGAGTACGCAAAGATCGCACTGACCGATGACGAGCTCACCCAGATGACGTCCTACCTGAACGACGCCGTCCAGATGCTCGAGCCCGTCTTGCAATATGACTTGCCCGACGTGGAGCCCACGTTCCATCCCATCGGAAGCCTGTCCAACGTGATGGGCGATGACCTGCGCGAGCCCGAGCGCGACCTGCCGCTCGACGTTGCGCTCGAGAACGCCGGCAGCGCGCGCGACCGCTACTTCCGCGTGCCGTCCATTTTGGGAGAGGGGGAGAGCGAGTAATGGCGCAGAGCTTCGATTCCCTTACCGCCGCCCAGATCGCCGCGGGCGTTGTCACCGGCGACTTTACCGCTACCGAGGTGGCCCAGGCCTCCCTTGCCGCCATCGAGGCGCGCGAGGGCGGGGTCCAGGCATTCCTGCAGGTGGCGCCCGAGCTGGCGCTCGAGGCCGCCGCGCGCGTGGATGCCGACCGTGCCGCAGGCAAGCCGCTGCCCCCGCTCGCGGGCGTGCCGCTGGCCATCAAGGACAACATGAACCTTGTGGGCACGCGCACCACCTGCGCCTCCCGCATGCTCGGGGACTACCAGAGCGTCTACACCGCTACCTGCGTCCAGCGCATGCTCGATGCCGGCTGCCTGCCCATGGGCAAAGCCAACATGGACGAGTTCGCCTTTGGTAGCTCTACCGAGAGCTCGGCGTTCCACCGCACCAACAACCCCTGGGATACCGAGCGCGTGCCCGGCGGCTCCTCGGGCGGCTCCGCTGCCGCCGTCGCCGCGGGCGAGGTCGCGCTCTCGCTGGGCTCGGACACCGGCGGCTCCATTCGCCAGCCGGCGTCGCTGTGCGGCGTGGTGGGCTTTAAGCCCACGTATGGCGCCGTGAGCCGTTACGGCGTGGTTGCCTTTGGCTCGTCGCTCGACCAGGTGGGCCCCTTTGGCCGAACGGTCGAGGATGTCGCGCTGGCCATGAACGCGCTCACCGGCGCGGGCCACGATCCGTACGACTGCACCAGCCAGGACTGCGCCGTCGACTTTACCGAGCACCTCAACGACAGCATCGAGGGCAAGCGCGTGGGCATCATCCCCGCGTTTATGGAGGCCGAGGGCCTGACGCCCGAGGTCAAGGCCGCTGTTCAGCGCGCCGCCCAGGAGCTGCAGAACCAGGGTGCCGAGCTGGTCGAGGTCGACCTTCCGCACCTGGACGCCGCCATCGCCGCCTACTACGTCATCGGCCCGGCCGAGGCGTTCTCCAACCTGGCTCGCTTCGACGGCATTCGCTACGGCTACCAGGAGGAGGGCTGCGCCAACCTGTCCGACCAGAGCTCGCTCTCGCGTGCCCACGGCTTTGGTGCCGAGGCCAAGCGCCGTCAGATGCTCGGCGCCTACCTGCTGAGCTCGGGTGTGTACGACAAGTACTACTACGCCGCGCAGAAGGCCCGCACGCTCATCACGCAGGACTACGACGCCGCGTATGCCAAGGTGGACACCATCCTCATGCCTGCCTCGCCGCGCACGGCCTTTAAGTTTGGCGAGATCAGCGACCCCACGCAGATGTACCTGTCCGACCTGTATACCATTTCGCTCAACATCTGCGGCAACGGCGGTATCTCGGTGCCGCTGGGCCTGGGCGAGGACAGCAAGCTGCCCGTTTCTGCCCAGCTGGTGGGACCTGCCTTTAAGGATCGTCAGCTGCTCACATTTGCCCGCGCCCTGGAGCGCGGCTTTGCCGATGCCGCCACGGGTGCGCCCGCGCTTTCCGTCGCGCCCGATTTTGCCGGGAAGGGAGGCGAGCTGTAATGAAGGAGCTTTCCGAGGTCCTGCAGGATTGGGAGGCCGTGATCGGCCTGGAGATCCACACCGAGCTCACCGCACTCGACACCAAGATGTTCTGCAACTGCAAGCTCAGCCACGATGACGAGCCCAACGCCAACGTGTGCCCGGTGTGCCTGGGCCTGCCCGGTGCCCTGCCGGTGCCCAACAAGCGCGCCATCGAGAGCATCGTCAAGGCGGGTCTCGCCACTAACTGCGAGATCCAGCGCCACTCGATGTTCTACCGCAAGCACTACTTCTATCCCGATATGGCCAAGAACTTCCAGACCACGCAGGGTCCGGTCGCCTTTGCCATGTACGGCCACCTGGATCTGGACGTGACCGGCCGCGGTGCCGCCGAGCGCCCCGACTGCGCGTTTGGCGAGGCCGAGGCTCAGAGCCTGGCGAGCGCCTCCGCCAACGCCGAGGGCCTGTCCACGTCCATGACGTCGACCATGCGCGAGGGTAACCAGCGCGACGGTCACCTGGCTAGCTATGACGCGTCCAACCTGCAGATGCCCGAGCGCCGCGAGGACGGTTCCTACACGGTACCCATCCGCATCCTGCGCATCCACATGGAGGAAGACGCCGCCAAGATGGTGCACGTGGGCGGTGCCGAGGGCCGCATTACCGCCGCGGCCGAGTCGCTCGTCGACTACAACCGCTGCGGCACGCCGCTGATCGAGCTTGTTACCGAGCCCGACCTGCGCACGCCCGAGGAGGCACGCCTGTTTATGGAGAAGCTTCGTCGCATCTTTGTGACGCTGGGCATTTCCGACTGCTCCATGGAGAAGGGCTCCATGCGCTGCGACGGTAACGTGTCGCTGCGTCGCCGCGGCGAGACCAAGCTGGGCACCAAGACTGAGCTCAAGAACCTCAACTCGTTTAAGAGCCTGCACGACGGCCTTGCCTACGAGATCTGCCGCCAGGCCGAGGTGCTCGAGGAGGGCGGCATCATCTATCAGGAGACCCGCCACTGGGAGCCCAGCCGCAAGCGCACCGTGGTCATGCGCGTGAAGGAGACGGCTGACGACTATCGTCTGTTCCCCGATCCCGACCTGGCGCCGTTCGACCTGGACGACGAGTTTATCGACCGCTGCCGTGGCGAGATCCCCGAGCTTCCCGATGCCAAGCGCGCCCGTTTTGAGGCCGACTTTGGCATTAAGGCCGCCGACGCCGAGCAGATCGCCGGCGACCCCGAGTTTGCCGACTTCTTTGAGGCGGCCGCTGCCGGTATGGCTGGCAAGGAGGCCCAGACGGTCGCGAACTTGCTGGTCAACGAGATGATCGCCTACCTTAAGGGCGCGGGCGTGTCGCTCGCCGAGTCCGGTATCGCGCCGGCTCAGGTGGCAGCTCTTGCCAAGCTGCTGGCGACCGATGCCATTAGCTCCAATCAGGCGCACGAGGTGTTTGAGGCCATGGCCCAGACCGGTGATGACCCCAACAAGATCGTCGACGAGCGCGGTATGCGCCAGGTGAGCGATGCCGGCGCGCTGCAGCCGATCGTGGACGAGGTGCTGGCAAACTGTGCCGAGCAGGCGCAGCAGTACCGCGACGGCAACCAGAAGGTCATCGGCTTTTTGGTGGGCCAGTGCATGAAGGCGAGCCGCGGCAAGGGCAACCCCAAGCTCTTCAATGAGTTGCTGAGAACGTCGCTCTCGTAAGCGGGAACCCGGGAGCCCCGGCAGGGCGGGTGCTTCCTCAAAATTTCAAACAGTCCTGCGCAAGACGAAGGCCACATTAAGTGGCCTTCTTTGCGTGCGGAACTCATTTTGACCAAGCACCCGCCCTGCCGGGGCTCCCGGGTTCCGTGACGACTCGGCCGTTCGGGTCAGGCGGGCTGATAGAAAGATGGTGACGGAGGCGCAAGTAGCGCCTCCGTCTTTTGAATGTGATGAAAGTGTGGTGAAACGAGCTTAAAACTTCCGTAATTGTGATAAACATCACGTTTTCCATGGGGTAAAATGTGGCAAATATCACGTTTTCGGAAGTTTCTTTGCGGGAGGTTCGGTCATGCAGCGAGATATCATTGCCAAGCTTAACGCTTGGAAAGCGTCGGAATATCGTAAGCCGCTTATCCTTAAGGGGGCGCGCCAGGTTGGAAAGACGTGGGCGCTTAAGGAGTTCGGTCGAACCTCGTACCGCAATTTTGTGTATCTGACGCTCGAGGAACCGTCACCTGGGGTACAGAGCGAGTACGCTCAGTTTTTCGAAGGTACGCGCGATCCTCGGCGGATCATCTCAAACCTTTCCCTGGCACTTGGACAGCCTATCGATCCCGGCGAGACGCTGCTTATTATTGATGAGATCCAGGATTGCCCTTCTGCAGTCGGCGCCCTTAAATACTTCTGTGACGAGGCCCCCGAGTATCACGTCGCATGCGCAGGGTCTTTGTTGGGCGTTCGCTTGTCCCGTGAGACCAGCGCTTTTCCGGTGGGAAAGGTCGAGTTCATGGAGATGCACCCTATGAGCTTTTCCGAGTTTCTGAAAGCCGAGGGCGCTGTAAACTACGACGAATACCTTGGCGGCCTGGATCAGATCGAGACAGTGCCCGATTTCTTCCATATCCGTCTCGTCGAGCATCTTCGTCGTTATTTTGCATGTGGCGGCATGCCAGAGGCTCTTGGTCGGTGGGTGGAGACGGGCGATATCGTTCAGGTCGATAAGGTGTTGTCCGATCTCTTGGATTCCTACGAGCGCGATTTTGCCAAGCATGGTGGCCATGCGCAGTTCGCCAAGCTTTCGCAAATATGGAACTCGATTCCAACTCAGTTGGCGCGCGAGAATAAAAAGTTCGTTTGGGGTGCGGTGCGCGAGGGGGCTCGTGCTCGAGAATACGAGGATGCTCTGGAATGGCTTGCCGATGCTGGGCTCATCATGGCGGTTCGCCTTAATGCTGCCGGTGGCGTGCCGCTCTCTGCATACGATGACCTCAAGGCATTTAAAGTCTACTGTCTTGATGTCGGTTTGCTACGCCGCATGGCAAGGCTGGATGCGTCCGCTTTTGCCATCTCGGATGCGCTATTTTCCGAGTTCAAAGGTTCGTTTGCCGAGAACTATGTGCTTCAGGCATTGCTTCTGCAGCTGGATGTCGCTCCGCGCTATTGGACAAACGAGAAACCGAAACACGAAGTCGATTTTTTGATTCAAGTCGGAAACGAAATCGTTCCCGTCGAGGTCAAATCGGGAGAGGTCGTTCATTCCAAGAGCCTTAAGTACTATGCCGACAAGCATGCGGAGACGACTCCACTGAGGGTCCGCTACTCACTTAAGAACCTAAAGCTCGACGACGGGGTGCTCAACATTCCGTTGTATTTGGCCGATCGATCTGTCCCTCTTATCAAAAAGGCGCTTGATTGTGCGCATCTTGACGTTTAGATCCTGGGCGAGCTGATGGGCGGCGGCTAATTAAATCGCTCCGTAACGGCCAAGGAGCTTGGACCTTAGCGGTGCTTGCTTCGCCAAGCCGTGGGTGTCATGCCGGTGTATTGTTTGAACGCTTGGGCGAAGGCCGCCTGTTGGGGATAGCCGAGTCGCTCGGCTACTTGGGCTATCGAAAGGGGGCTGTCGGCCAAAAGGTCCTGCGCGCGTTCCATACGATGCCTCCGCATATAGGAGCCCAGTGATTCGCCCGTCTGGACTTTAAAGGTGGCGCAGAGTTTGGAGCGGCTTGTGTAGAGCTGCTCGGCGACCTCGTCCACGCCGATGCGACGCCCCTCGTCAAGGGCGCGCTCGACAGCCAGGATCGCTTCTTCGACAATGTCCAGAGCGGCCTGTGTCCCTTCGGCCTGACGTGCCTGCTTGTGGGCTGTTCGCGCGTACGCCAGCTCGGCAACCATGGTCTCTACGGTACCCTTCATGTAAAGATGCCCGCCCGTGACACGAGCGCGCGTCTCATCGAGGCGGCAGAGTGTCCGATCGATCGCCGATAGCGCTTCTTCGCCCCACGACTCGGCAAAGGCGTCAAAAAGCCCAGCGAATTCGCCGGGGTAGCGGCGTTCGAAATCGTCGAAGTATCTCGGTAGGAATAACACCGAGCGCGAGTGATAGAGCTGTCCGGCGTATAACGGGCTGAGCTCGTTTCCGCAGGTATCCTGGATAAAACTACAAATTGCATTGCTCGGCCACGACCCGCGCAACGGCTTGAGGTTTGCGGGTGTTATGCCTATCTCGGGCATGCAGGTGAGCGTGGCGCTGCTGATTTGGCTCACGCAGGCGTATGGCTCGGGTGTGTATTCAGCCAGGTACATATCGTGCGTCGGGGTGATGAAATGCTCCATGACGATGCAGGC
>JAXJLC010000318.1:0-3867 GCA_036297365.1 Collinsella sp. | reverse complement strand
TGGGTCATCGTCCCGGCATTCAGCATCAGGGTAGCGCTGCGACGCGGAAATCGCGCGCCGTTGCCGCGCCCCGCAGTGCCCGCTTCCCCCGAGAACAATTATCAGTGCAGGTAGACGAGCCGTCATTTTGCAGAAAACGCGGGTATGGATGGGGGTCCTGAGTTTGGCCCCGTAAACCGGCATAGTTTTGAAATGGCCTTAAATCGGTAGCAGCCATTTTGCTATGCCGGAACGGTCGGTCTTCGGGCAACTACCCTCGCAGGTAGGCGATAGCGATCTGCGTGCGGTTGCGCAGGCCCATCTTTGCCAGGATTGAGCTGATGTGGTTGCGCACGGTGCCTTCGCCCATGTAGGCGGTGGCGGCGATCTCTTTGTTGTCGAGGCCGCGGGCGATGAGTTCGGCGACTTCGAACTCGCGGTCGGTCAGGCTGGCGAAGGCTGCGGGCCGGCGGGGCGTGCCCGCCTCGACGTCCGTTCCGTCAAAATCGATGTCCTCGATCGCCTTGCCCTCGAGCACGCGCTTGCCAGCCATGACCTGCGCCAACGCTGGCGGAATGGCGGCGACATCGGTTTTAATCAGGTAGCCGCGGGCGCCCAGTTTAAGCGCCGACACAATGTACTCGTCATCCGAGAATGTCGTCAAAAACACCACGCGTGCCGTGGGTTCGTGCTCAAGGATCTCGCGTGCCGCCGATAGGCCGTCGCGTTCCGGCATCTGAATGTCGAGCAGCGCGATATCGGGTGCGTGTTCGGCATAGAGCGAAACCGCGTCGTTGCCGTTGGCGCCGGTACCCACTACCTCGATCTGCGGCTGGGCGCCCAGGATAATCTTGAGCGAATCGACCACTAAGCGGTCGTCGTCGACAACGATGAGCCTCATCGGTCCTCATCTCCTTGCTGTTTGGGGACGGTGGCAAACACGCGCCAGCCGGGGCGCCGGCGCGCAGGCCGGCGGTGAAGGTTCCGCCAAGCGCCTCGACGCGCTCGCGCATGGAGGCGAGCCCCATGCCTTCTACGACGTTGCTGCTGCTCGCCGGGGTCGCGTCCGCGCCATCATCGGTAACGATGAGCTGGTAAAACGACGGATGCTCCATGCATCGTACGGTGACGGTCTGGGCGCAAGCGTGGCGCATGGCGTTGGAAAGCGCCTCGCGCAGGACCGCCGCAAAACAGTTGGCGACGTTTGCGGGTGCATGCTCGGCCAAAACTTCAAGCTCAATCTGCGGGCCGCCGTCCGAGCGCGCGCCTTCAACAATGCGTTCGAGCTGCACGGAAAGGTCGACGGCGTTGTCGTTGAGCGCGTGGACGCTGGTGCGCACAAGCTGGAGCGCCTCGTCAACCGTGCGTTTGACGTCGGCGAAATCGGCGGCAACCCTGGGCTCGTCGGCGTGGACCACGCGTAGGGCTTCGGCCTGCAGTGAGGCGCGCGTGAGCTGGTGCCCGACGTTATCGTGGATCTCGCGCGCGATGCGGGCGCGTTCGGCGAGCGTCGCGAGCTCGACTTCGTAGTCCTGGCGGTCGGCAAGGTCACGGTTGCGCGCTTCGAGCGCGAGGGCTCGTTCTTGCAGCTCGTCGCGGGTACGGCGCATGCGCTGCTGTTCGCGCTCCAACTGGGCGGTACGTAGCGATAGCAAGGTGGCGGCAACCGAAAGGATAGCGGTCAGCAGGAGCGTTCGGGTGGTGAGCGCGCCGCCGCGAAGGTCCGCGGCAAGCGCGCAGACAAACACGGCGCCAATCGCCAGCGCGGGCCAGATGCGTTCACGGCGCACGCGTCGCGCGATGTCATAGAGGGCGAGAGGCGCAAACGGCACAAACGTCGGCACGAAGACAGCCGCGATGATGTAAGCGTAACTTGCGGTCTCGCTTGCGTGGCGTGTGCGTTCCCCCTGTACGACCTCGGCCAGCGAGGTGGCAATAACGCCAAGGCAAAACGCCGCGACCAGGCGAGCGTCCACAGCAAGGCCCATGGCGGCCGCAATGCAGCACGCCAGCACGATCGATTTGTCGAAAAGCCTGTTCATACGGGTATTGTACGCGAACCCGCGCGTGGTGGAGGAGCCGCCTGCGCAACCGTGACATTCCTCCCGTGCGGCAAAGCGGGGACGTCGGCGGGCCGCACGGCCAAGCCCCGCACTCGTGACAAAGCTCACTGGCGTGCGCCGGCGGCTCCTGCGATGATGCAATCGTACCGGGCCGCAATCAACGGAAGGGCCGCCTCATGACAGACATCGTCCACGTCGAAAACCTCGTCAAGCGCTACGACGACCTTATCGCGCTTGACCACTTTAACCTCAGCATCGCCCCCGGCGAGATCTTTGGCCTGCTGGGCCCCAACGGCTCGGGCAAGACCACGTCCATCAACTGCATTCTGCAGCTGCTCGCCTACGACAAAGGCACCATCGAGCTGTTCGGCGAGCCCATGACGCCCGCCCGCTACGACCTCAAGCGCCGCATCGGTGTGGTGCCGCAGCAGGTGGCGGTGTTTGACGAGCTTACGGTGCGCGAGAACATCGACTATTTCTGCAGCCTTTACGTCAACGACCGCAAGCGCCGCCGCGCGCTGGTGGACGAGGCGATCGACTTTGTCGGGCTGGGCGACTTTACCAAGTTTCGCCCCGGCAAGCTCTCGGGCGGCCTGGCGCGTCGCCTCAACATCGCCTGCGGTATCGCGCACAAGCCCGAGCTCATCTTCTTTGACGAGCCCACGGTGGCGGTCGACCCGCAGAGCCGCAACGCCATCCTGGAGGGCATCTGCCGCTTGCGCGACGAGGGCGCCACGGTGGTGTATACCAGCCATTACATGGAGGAAGTCGAGCAGATTTGCAGCCGCATCATGATCATGGACGGCGGACGTGTGCTGGCGCAGGGCACCAATGACGAGCTCAAACGCATGATTCAAATGGGCGAGCGCGTGACTGTCGAGGTCGGCGCCGTCGAGACCGCCACGGTCGAGCGGCTGCGTGCCCTCGAGCACGTGCTTTCGGTTGAGCTGTCCGGCGGCGAGCTCGTCTGCACCTGCGAAGCGAGCCCGCACAATTTGGTCGACATCCTCGACACGCTGCGCGCCGCCGATGTGGCGCTCGGCCGCGTGTGGAGCGAGCCGCCGACCCTCAACGACGTGTTCCTCGAGATCACCGGCCGCGAGCTGCGCGACTAGGGGGCAGTCATGTTCAACACCATCATCACTACGGTCAAGACGCTGCTGCGCCGGCCGAGCACGTGGGTCTGGGGCGCTCTCTTTCCCATCGCACTTTCCACGATGTTCATGTTTATGTTTGCGAATCTGAGCTCTGACGGCACGGTCGACCCGGTACCGGTTGCCGTCATAGCGGACGAGGCCTGGGACGCCTCGACCTTTAAGGACGTGGCGACGTCGCTTGCCAAGGAGAGCGACAATCAGCTGCTCGAGATCCACGAGTGCGACGACGCAGCCGATGCGAACCGTGTGCTTAAGGCCGGCGAGGTCGCGGGCATCTATACGGTCGACGACGCGGGCGCACCCAAGCTCACACTGCTATCGAGCTACGACAGCTCGCGCGCATCATCGGTGCTCACCGATCGCAGCATCCTGGAGACGGTGGCAAGCTCGTATACACAAAATGCCGAGCTCATGTCCCAGATTGCCCAGGACAACCCGGCGGCACTCGCCGACCCCGAGGCGGTTGCGCGCGCCCTGTCGCTCGAGGGCGGCACCCGTCGCGTGAGCCTTACGCGCACCACGCCCGACGGCACGGTCATCTACTATTACGCGCTTTTTGGCCTGGTCGCGATGATGTCTGCCGAGTTTGCCGCCTTGAGCGTTGTCGACCTGCAGCCCAATCTGTCGGGCCTTGGCGCGCGCCGCTGCGTGGGCGGCCTTTCCAAGAC
>JAXJLC010000317.1:0-2153 GCA_036297365.1 Collinsella sp. | reverse complement strand
TGCCAACGCTTCGTAGAAGCGAGGCAACGGGGGCCTTCATGCGCGAGGACGTTTTGGAAACTAAGTACGGGGACCCGCCCAAGCCGTCCGGTGGGATCAGAGTACCCTTGCTGTTACTCTGCTTTGCCCACAGAATTGAGGTTGGTCATGCGGATCTTAACCAGCTCGGTGATCTCACGCATGCCCTCCTTGGCCGGCTTCTTGGGATCGAAGCAGGCAGGGTTCTCGGCCATGTAGGCCATGAAGCCCTTGGTGTAGGCCTGACGCAGCTCGGTGGCGTAGTTAACCTTGCAGATGCCGTTCTTCACAGCCTCGGCAACCTGCTCATCGGGCACACCGGAGGTGCCGTGCAGAACCAGCGGCACGTCGACGGCGTCGCGGATGGCCTTGACCACGGACTGCTCGATATGCGGATCGCTCGTGTAAACGCCGTGGCTGGTGCCAACGCCAATGGCCAGCGAGGTGCAGCCGGTGCGCTCAACGAACTCCTTGGCCTCGGCAGGATCGGTGTAGGGGCTCTCGCCCTCAACCGCGGGACCGTCGTCCTCCTTGCCGCCAACCTTACCGAGCTCGGCCTCGACGGGCACGCCCATGGCGCGGCCAGCGTCGGCGACGGACTTGGTCAGGGCGATGTTGTCCTCGAAGGACTCGTGCGAACCGTCGATCATGACAGAGGTGTAGCCCGTGCGGAAAGCCTGCATGCAGCGGTCATAGCCATCGCCGTGATCGAGGTGCAGAGCGACGGGCACGGAAGCGCGCTCGGCGGCAGCCTTGACCATGCCGTAGAAGTAGTCCAGACCAGCGGTCTTGATGGTGCCCGGGGTGGTCTGCATGATGACGGGGGACTTGGTCTCCTCGGCAGCGGCCAGAACGGCCATAACAAACTCGAGGTTCTCGACGTTGAAAGCGCCAACAGCGTAGTGGCCGGCCTGAGCGTCCTTGAGCATCTTTTCGGTGGTAACAAGTGCCATGAGCGTTTGCTCCTCTCCCTCGCCCGCATCTGGACATCGGGCGTACGTGTCCGCAAGGCCTATTACCTTGCGTTTTGCTGCGCCCATTGTATGAAAATCGACGGCGTCGCACGTATGAGATATCACCGGCACACAGGTCAAGACACTCGTTTTTGAAAAGCAAACGGAAGGGATTCGCGCCGGATCCCTCTATACAACATTGCAGTTTTCAAGCGAATCATCTTTCTTTTATAGAAAAGATAAGTAATCGAAAGGTGTTTTCTTACTCAAAAAGAAAATGAACGAAAATGGACTCAACACAATTCCTGCAAATTTCAGTTGAGGATGGAGCAGCTATGGCCCATGTAACAACCCGAGCTTTCGCCGATGAGCGACGTGCCGCCATCATGGAGATGCTTGAGCATAACGCCTCTGTGCAGGTGGCAGAAATCGCCCAGACCTTTGGCGTATCCTCCGTCACCGCCCGCGCCGACCTGGACGCGCTGGCCGAGTCCGGCAAGCTGCGCCGCACGCATGGCGGCGCCGTGTCGCTCCACAAACGCCTAACCGTCTCCACGCAGGATCGCCGCATCAACGTCAACGTTGCCGCCAAGCAAGCCATTGCCCAAAGCGCTATCAGGCTTGTTAACGACGGCGACACGGTGCTTGTCGACTCCGGCACCACGGCACTCGAGCTCGTCCGCCTGCTCGACCAGCGCGATGGCATCACCGTCATCACGGCCGACATCACCATCGCCGATTACATCGACGAGAGCATGCCCTCGGTCGATGTCGTCATGCTGGGCGGGGCGCTGCGCAAAGGCCATCGCTATCTCTATGGCCCGCTCACCATGCAGGCACTGCAGGTGGTTCACGCCGACCTTGCCGTCATGTGCCCCGGCGCTTTTGTCCCCCGCTGCGGCTTTACCACCGACTTTCCCCAGATGGCTGAAACAAAAACGGCCATGATTGGCGCTGCCCGCCAAAGTGTGGCCCTCATGGACGCCAGCAAGGTCAACGGACGGGGCATGTACCGTTTTGCCGAGCTTGTCGATGTCAACGCCATCGTCATGGACCGTGATCCAGACGATGCCGTTGCCACCTCAATCGCCGAGATCGCCGACAACGCCCGCCCGAGCCTCATCATCGCCGGCGCGTAAATAAAAACCACCACAAAGGCGTCTGTCCCCTTTGTGGTGGTTT
>JAXJLC010000316.1:0-2166 GCA_036297365.1 Collinsella sp. | reverse complement strand
GAGGTAGCGTTGTAGGCGTTATTGGCTGCCGCGTTGGCAACGAGTGCCACGAAAGCCGCCGTGCTGCCCGCAGGGGCGGCCTGGGAACCAGACACGGCGCGTGCCGCGGCGGCGATGTCGTCGCGATTGAAGGAGCCGGTCTGCCCGCCGTTGGTGAGCTCGTCGATGGCGACTTGATAGACGTCGCGCGAGTGTGCAGGGTCGCAGCTCACCGGCGAATCGTCGTCGAGCATACTGTCGATCATGGACCAAGCCTCGGCCTCGTCCATAGCATCTGCAGCTCGAGCGATGGTAGGGACACCATCATCGGCATGACGGCGCTGGAACGCACCAGTCAGGCCGGAAAGGAATGCCGAGGTAGACTGCTCCGCCTGAGTCTGAGAAGCAGAAGCCGCAGCGTAAGGAGTCGCATCCTGCTGCTGGGCTGGAATCGAGGCGGTCTTGAACTCGCTTTGATGCTGATTGAGATTGGCGGCACCGCCCATGGCATCGGGCTGGAACAGACGCTCTTCACGCTGCGCACGGTACTCGGAGATACCCAGCGAGGCGGCATAGATACCCACGCCCGCCACCGCGCCCACGGCGAAGGGAACCGCACCCGCCACGACCGTCTCGTTCACCGACGAAAACGGCAGCGTCGCGGCATACATAACCACGGGAGCGGCAAGGCCGATCCCGCACGAAAGTCCAGCAAGAACTGCTCGTTGTGTTGCATCAGAAGAAGCCATGAGCTCTCCCCATCTTCCAGCACCCAAATCGCATCATTCAGTTGGCTGCGCGAGAGAAGATGAAGCGGGGCTATGCCCCAAAGCAACGGTATATGGTTCGTTTCATCTGCGTTTTCCGTCGCGAAGCTTAAAAGCTATTATGCGAAACCGCCCTGTCGATTGCAAGCGACGATGTCGGATTGAAACGGGAAACCTGCTGCTCGTCGGTCTTATGGTTAAAAATAAGCGCGGAGCGGCGATATGGAAAAGGGCCGAGGCTCAAAGCCCCGACCCTTTATCGCATTGATGACTATCGCTGCGCGTGGATGACAACCTAGAACGTCTGCTCGTAGTCGCTGTGCTTTTTGGCCGAACGTACCAGGAACTCTTGGTTGGTGTTGGTGCCCTTAAGACCCTTGATAAACGATGCGGCTGCGCGCTCGGTGTTGTTCATGCCGGCAAGAATGCGACGCAGGCCAAAGACAAACGGACGCATCTGCTCGTCGACCAACAGGTCCTCGTTACGCGTACCGGAGGCAACGGGGTCGATAGCCGGGAAGATGCGGCGGTCAGCCAGGTCGCGGTCGAGCTTAAGCTCCATGTTGCCGGTGCCCTTGAACTCCTCAAAGATGACTTCGTCCATCTTGGAACCGGTGTCGATGAGGGCAGAGGCCAGGATGGTGAGCGAGCCACCGTTCTCGATATTACGGGCTGCGCCCAGGAAGCGCTTGGGCGGATACAGGGCCGCCGAATCGACGCCACCCGAAAGGATGCGGCCCGAGGCGGGCGCCGCCAAGTTGTAGGCGCGGGCAAGACGCGTGATGGAGTCGAGCACCACCACAACATCGCCGCCCAGCTCCACGATGCGCTTGGCGCGCTCGATGACGAGCTCTGCCACACGAGTGTGGTTGTCGGCGGGCATATCGAAGGTCGACGCCACAACCTCGCCCTTGATGGAACGCTGCATATCGGTGACCTCTTCGGGGCGCTCGTCGACGAGCAGGCAGATGAGGTGCACCTCGGGGTTGTTAATCGAGATGGACTGGCAGATCTTCTTGAGGATCGTGGTCTTGCCGGCCTTGGGCGGGGACACGATCAGGCCACGCTGACCCTTGCCGATCGGCGACACGATGTCGATGGCGCGACCAGTAATGGAGTCCTTGCCGTGCTCCATGCGCAGCGGCTCGTTGGGATAGACCGGGGTAAGGTCGCCGAACTTGGGACGGCTGCGAATCTGCTCGGGGTCCAGACCGTTGACGGTCGTGATTTTGGCGAGGCCGGCGCGCTTGTCGCCGCCGCGCGAAGGACGAAGCGAGCCCTCGATGACGTCGCCCGTGCGCAGGCGCGCGGAGCGGATGAGGTAGGCGGGCACGAACGCGTCGTCGTTGGACTTCATGTAGCCGTGGGCATGGATGATGCCTGAGCTATCCGGGCGAATCTGCAGGATGCCCTTGATGTC
>JAXJLC010000315.1:0-10078 GCA_036297365.1 Collinsella sp. | reverse complement strand
TTGCGCAAGGGCTCTACCTGCACTGATAATTGTTCTCGGGGGAAGCGGGCACTGCGGGGCGCGGCAACGGCGCGCGATTTCCGCGTCGCAGCGCTACCCTGATGCTGAATGCCGGGACGATGACCCACTGACCTGCTGACGCCTCTTCGGCCGTCCTCAAATCCGACCTGTCTCGCCCCGGCATCCGCGTCCCGGAGTCCTGCCATGACCTAATAGGAGCATGAGCGCGGACAATCGGACAAGCCAATTGGATTGTAGCGCTCCCGTCAGTGCAATGTCTGGGAGACCCGGGCGCGGAGCAGGCGGCAGACCGAGGGGAGCGAAAATGGAAGGCGAAACGGTCATCGCGGGCGTCGACACGCACAAGGACGTGCATGTCCTGTGCCTGCTCGACGGCCTCGGGAGGAAGATCTGGAGCGGGAGCTTCGGGGCCGACCCCGAGGGCTACGACAGGCTGGCGGAGGCGATAGGCGACCCGGGGAGCTGCATGGTCGTCGGCGTCGAGGGCACGGCATCGTACGGGGCCGGGCTGACGAGGAGGCTCGTGGAGCTCGGGTACAACGTCGTCGAGGTGCTCAGGCCCAAGAGGGACAAGGTGAGGCCCGGCGAGGGGAAGAGCGACCCGCTGGACGCCGAGCGCGCGGCGCGCAAGGCGGCGTCCGGGAAGGGCTGCTCCGTGCCGAAGTCGCAGGACGGCTGGGTCGAGGCGGTGCGCCAGCTCTACGTCGCGCGCAGGCTGGCCGTCGCGACGTCCACGTCCTGCGTGGCCTGCGCGAAGTCGATGCTCACGACGGCCCCGAGCGCCCTGAGGGAGCGGTTCAGGGGCCGCGAGCGGCCGAAGGACCTCATGCCGCTGCTCGCGCGCGGGAGGAAGGCGGGCGACGCGCTCGAGGAGAGCGTGCTGGCCTCGCTGCGGTCCGTCGCGGCGGTCTGGAAGGAGGCCCGCAGCCAGGTCGAGTCCCTCGACGAGCGCATCCGCGCGCTGCTGGAGGCGAACGCGCCCGCGCTGCTCGGCGTCGAGGGCTGCGGCACCACGACCGCCGCCGCCCTGGTCGTGGCCGCCGGCGACAACCCCGGCAGGCTGAAGGGCGAGGCGGCGTTCTCGATGATGTGCGGCGCCTCCCCGATCCCCGCGTCGAGCGGGAAGACGGACCGGCACAGGCTCAACCGCGGCGGCAACCGGCAGGCGAACTGGGCGCTCTACGAGATCGCGATCAAGCGCATGGCGTACGACGAGAGGACGAGGAGGTACGTGGCGAGGCGGACCTCCGAGGGGAAGTCCCGGCGGGAGGCGGTCCGCTGCCTGAAGCGCTACATAGCGCGGGAGGTGTACCACGTGCTCATGGACCCGAACCCCGACGGCGCCGCGCCGGAAGGCCCCGAGCTCGCGAAGATGCGCAAGGCGATGCGGGTGACTCAGAAGAAAGCCGCCGCGGAGCTCGGCCTGTCCGCAGCCACACTCGGGCACTTGGAACGGGGGAAACGGCGGTCGACGAAACTGGAGAGGAGGTATTACGAGCTCCTGTGCGAATTGGAGAGAGCGCTCCCGCAAACTGCCTCTTGACAACTTATAGGAGCGTCGGTTTTGTTTTTGCGATTTTCTGTATGGTCGGAGATTCGCTATCCAGCCCCGTAATCCGGCATAGTTTTGTTCGCGACGGCACAACCGCGCGTTTAAGCGCGGGGCAGGTGGGGCATTTTTGCCCCACCGGCCCCGTCTTCGCGCTACTCCGGCTTGGTTTCTACCGTGGGAGTCTTGTCCGCCGCGACTGGGGTGCGGGCGGTGTCCATAGTCAGGCAGTGTTTGGGGCAGCTCTCGATGCACTCGCCGCACACCACGCAAGCGTACGGATCGATCGACCAGGTACCGCCCTTGCGATCGACCGAGAGTGCGCCCGCCGGGCAACGGCGCGCGCACATGCCGCAGCAGATGCACACGTCCATGTCGTTGACGATATGTCCGCGCAGACGCTCGGGTGCCGCGAGCTTCTCCTGCGGATAGCACACCGTTACCGGCTGCTTGACCATAGAACCCAAGGCCGTCTTGGCAAATGTCAGTAAACTCATGCCGCGCCTACCTTTCCGTGCAGCTAATGCAGGGGTCAATGGTCAGGATAATCATGGGCACGTTGGCAAGGAGCACACCCTGCAGCGCATGTGTCAGACCCGCCAGGTTCTGCGACGTCGGCGTGCGCACGCGAAAACGGTCCAGATTCTTGGTGCCGTTGCCGCGCACATAGTAGTACGCCTCGCCGCGCGGCTGCTCAATCACAACCTCGCCGCGCGCGCCGTCGGCCGGCGTGAGCTTGGTACGCCCGCCGATACCGTCGTGCGGAATCTTGCCGATAAGCTCCTTGATAATGTCCATGGCCTGCGTAACCTCGGCACAACGCACCTGGCAGCGGGCATAGCAATCGCCATCGGTAGCAACGATGGGCTCAAACGCAGCCAGATCCGCATAGGCACCGTCGTCAAACATGCGCACGTCGTAATCCACGCCCGATGCGCGCCCAAACGGACCGACCATCGAAAGCTCCAGCGCGTCTTTCTTGCTAATCATGCCCACGCCATGCAGGCGCTCGCCGCAGCTGTTGTCGTCCAAAAACGTATGCACCAGGGCCTCGTAGTCAGGACGCATGGCATCGAGCGTCTGGACAATGCCCGCCAGCTCGGAGTCCTCGATATCGTGCTTAAGGCCGCCGATCTCGTTAATCGAAAGGATCACGCGTCCGCCGCAAGTGCTCTCGAAAATCTTGAGAATCTGCTCGCGCAGGGTCCATGACCGATAGAACAGCGCCTCGAAGCCAAAGGCGTCGGCAAGCAGGCCCAGCCACAGCAGATGCGAGTGGATGCGCGAAAGCTCGTGCAAAATGGTGCGGATATACTGCACGCGGCCGGGCACCTCGATGCCGAGCATACGCTCGCAGGCGCTGGCATAGCCGTAGCTGTGGCCCACGGCGCAGATGCCGCAGATGCGCTCGGCGATGTAGCCAAACTGGTGCATGTCGCGCTTTTCGGTGAGCTTCTCGAGTCCGCGGTGCACAAAACCGATCTGCGGAATTGCCTCGATGACGCGGTCGTCCTCGATCACCAGGTCCAGATGAAGCGGCTCGGGCAGCACCGGGTGCTGCGGACCAAACGGAATGACGGAGCGATGTGCCATGGGCCTTACGCCTCCTTTTTCTGCTTGTCGCGGGCGGCCTTGGCGGCAAGCGCCGCGCGGACCTTGGCCGCTTTCTCGGGATCCATGGCAGCGAGCTTTGCCTCCATCTCGGCAGCCTTGAGCGCGGCCTTGGCAGCGGCATCGTCATGCTGGGCATCGGAGCCGGCAGCCGCAGCGGGCTGAGCGACGGCAGCGCCCGCAGTGCCCTCCTCTGCAGCAGCCGCAGCGGCGACCTTTTCGGCCGCGGCCTTGCGCGCCTTGGCCTCGGCAGCGGCACGGACCTTCATGGCTTTCTCGCGCGCGGCCTTCACCTCGGGCGTGATGACGCTCATGGGCTCGGCAGTCGAAACCTGGTAGAAAAAGCCCTTAAAGTCGATCTGCATGTCGGTGATGGCAAGGCCAAACAGGTCGTGGGCCTCATTTTCAAACGGGAACACCGCGGGGTAATACGAGCTGATGGACGGAATCTCCTGGTACTGGTCGATGCCCTCAACCACCAGGTCCTCAATCGCATAGCTGCTGTCCTGCGCAATATGCTCCTGAGCAGCACGAACGTTGATAAACGTATAGACCAAGCGATACGAGCCGTCGTCGACGTTGCGTTCAGCGTGCATTTGCACAAAGCGCGCGCCGACGCCCTTAAGCGCCTGGACATGCGACAGAAGCTCTTCGATCCCGACGGTGGTATAGATAGCCTTTTGCATTACTCGGCCTCCTTTGCAGCGGCGGTCGCGTCGCCGGCCTCCGCAGCAGCCACAAACCCATCCTCGCCCAGTTCAACGCCACCGTCCCAGGTAGCGGCACCGCCCACGGTAAGCGGGTCGCCGCCGGCGCGCATCACGGCCTCCTTCTGGTCCAGGATGCCGCACGCCTCAACGATGGCATCGATCACCGTCTCGGGGCGAATGGCGCATCCGGGCGCGTACACGTCCACGGGAATCGCGCGGTCCACGCCGCCGATCACGTTATAGGCATCGCGGAATACGCCGCCCGAACACGCGCAGATGCCGCACGCCAC
Organism: Collinsella sp.; assembly: GCA_036297365.1. GTDB lineage: Bacteria > Actinomycetota > Coriobacteriia > Coriobacteriales > Coriobacteriaceae > Collinsella. The sequence goes on along the minus strand of JAXJLC010000315.1, from coordinate 5,897 downwards.
CACGCACTTGGGCTCGAGCATCTGGTTGTAGATCTGGCGCACGACAGGCAGATTCTGAGCATTGACCGAGCCCGTCACCAAAAAGATATCCGCATGCTTGGGGTTACCGGTGTTGACCACGCCAAAGCGCTCCGCATCGAACAACGGCGTGAGCGAGGCCAGCACCTCGATATCGCATCCGTTGCAGCTCGAGCCGTCGTAATGAATAACCCACGGCGAGCGCGACATTTTATGATCCATGGATGCCGCCTCCTAAATAAACACGTCGACGAGGATGGGCATAAGATTGAGCAGGCCAAACACCAGCGCCACGCCCCAGCCGAGCTTAAAGCAGCTGCGCCAGGTGCTGCGTGCGAAGGTGTTATCGATCAGCACCTCGACAAAGTACGTCGCGGCCATAACGACCAGGGCGACCACCCAGCTCACCGGGTTATCCCAAACAAAGAACATGCCCACCCACATCAAAAACAGCACGGTCTCACACCAGTGCATAAGGGTCGTCTTGGCCAGCGTGCCGCCGCTCATCTCGGTGGCGACGCCCTGGACGATCTCCTGATGCGCGTGATGCGAGTACGAAAGGTCAAACGGCGACTTGCGCAGCTTGATGGTAAGCACCGCGAGCAACGCGAGGAAAATGGGCGCGCTGTACACGATGATGGGCGCCGACTGCCCCGTCACGGCGATGGAATCAAAGCTGTCGGTGGCAAGGTACAGGCCCACGCTCATCAGCAGAACGGCGGGCTCGTAACTCATAACCTGCAGCAGCTCACGGTCGGCGCCAACCTGGGCAAACGGGCTTTGCGTCGAGGCAGATGCCAACACCACAAAGATCGCGGCGAGCGTCACCATAAAGGCGCACAGCAGCGTGTTGGAACCCGACACAAAGATGCCGCCGCCCACCACGGTAAAGATGAGCGCGCACGCCATGTAGGTATCGTCCATGGTATTTACGCTGGCAGGGGCCTTGCGCAGGAGCTTGGCAACATCGTAGAAGGGCTGCAGCAGGCGTGGGCCCACGCGGCCCTGCATGCGGGCGGACAGCTTGCGGTCGATGCCGTCGATCAAGCCGCCCACAAGCGGCGCCAGCAAGGCAAATGCCACGGTGCCAATAAATATGCCCACGACGCCCGAACCTTCGAAATACTTGCCGCGCAGCACCGAGGGCGCGCTCATGGCGAGTCTCTCGGGCCCAATCCACGCGCAGCACAGCAGCGCAAACAAGATAATGCTGCAGCACACGACGCTACCCGCGGGGCCAATACGCTTCTCGCCAAGGGCGTCCTCCGAGTACCAATTGCGCTTTTCGGCCTTCACCTCGCGTCCCATCGAGCCGCGGAAATGGCGATATTTGTCGGTTCCCACGCCCGAAAGATATACGTTTACATGCGGTTTGTTGCTCACTCGGAATGAAGTCAGCAGCACCACGGCGATAAACGCCACGATAACCACCATCAGGTACATGGCGTCCTTGCCAATAACGTACGGCACGCGGCCAAACACCATGGCCAAGTAAGGCGACACCAGGCCGCTCGAGATAACCGGGAACGCCACGCAGCACAGAATCAGCAGCGCGGCGATGGTGTTGAGGGCCATCCATTCGGTCTTATGGACATTGACCTCAACGTTTTGAGCCGTGGGGTCGACGCCCGAAAGCTTGGCGAGCCACTTGCCCCAGAAGAAAAACGTCGCGGCCGAGCCGAAGGCCAGCACCATGATCATGAGCACGTTGCCGGTCTGCGCAAACGCCACCAGGGCGCCCCACTTGGACACGAGCATGCCAAACGGCGCCACAAACATACCCATGATGCCCAGCATCATCAGACGCGTCAGGTGCGGCATGCGGCTGAACATACCGTCCATGTCCTCGATATTGCGGCTGCCGATATGATGCTCGGCGGTGCCCACACACAGGAATAGCAGCGACTTGGCCACGGTATGGAACAAGATCAGGAAGATGGCGGCCCACACGGCCTCGGGCGCGCCGACACCCAGGCAGGCACTGATGAGGCCCAAGTTGGAAATGGTGGAGTACGCGAGCACGCGCTTGGCGTTGCTCTGCGAGATGGCCATGAGGGCAGCGAGCAAAAACGTGATGGCACCCACACTCGTGACCATAAAGCCGGTCACGGGATAGATGGCATAGAGCGGGCTCAGCTTGACCATCAAAAACCGCCGGCCTTGACCATGGTTGACGAGTGCAGCAGGGCGCTCGTGGGAGTGGGGGCAACCATAGCACCGAGCAGCCAAGTGTGGAACGGCATCTGTGCGGCCTTGGTGAGCGCGGCGAGCGACAGCAGGATGACTGGCATCACCAGCAGCGCGGACTGCGCGGTTCCGGCACCGGAAAGCTCGATCATGCCCGAGATGGTCAGCGGCATGCCGTTAACGTGCAGGTACATGAGGCCGGCCAAAAACGCGATGCCGCCCAGCATGTTGAGGATGATCTGGGTGAAGGCGTTCTTGATAGCCTCGGGCGTGCGCGTGTAGCCAATCATAAGGAACGAGCACACGGTGGTGATTTCCCAGCCGCAGAACAGCCACTCAAGGTTGTCGCTCGTCACGATGACGAACATGGCCGAGAGGAACAAGAACATAAGCGCCAGGAACTGCGGGCGACGGTCGGGCGCGGTCTGCCCACGCAGCGCGGCCTCGTGCTCGTCGTGGGCCTGGAAGTCCTTCATGTAGCCCAGGGCATACACGCAGATCAGGCTGCCGACGATACCGACGGCGAGGACCATGATCACGCTCATGTAGTCCAGGTAGAGCGGCGTCGCCGTGACGGCCTCGGCCGTGGGCAGCGTCATGGCTGCAAAGACGAGCGAACCCACCAGCTGGACTATGCCGAGCAACGTGGTGAGCGCGTTCCTATATTTGTACGCGTTGTACAGGATTACGGCGCACAGGATGACGTCGATGACGGAGCTGATGATCGAGAGCACATGCGAGGTGCCGGGGGCAACCTCAAAGCTCTGCGGACCCGTGCCAAAAAACATGACGGCGACTACAACTGTCACCGCCATAATAATGCCGGAACCTATGAGCCCCACCGCATCGCGGGCGCGGTCACCGCGCGCGAGCAGCATGCCCAGCGCCGGTACCAGCGGAAACAGGGTAAGGAAATACAGTAGCGTCATACCATCACTCCCCCATGCAAAAACGCTGCAATTGTTTAACGTTATAGCTCAATTGAGGAGCAGCAGCGGCAGGTTTTCGGTCAACTGGGGAGTTTTAGGCGTACGGGGTAAGGGCATGCCCGCTTTGGAACACAGGGGCGGTAAGAAAAATGCGCCCCTGTGGGCGCACCATCCCGTTCGCTACTCCGCCTTTTTAACGCGCGGCTTGCGACCGCGCGGCTTATCGACCAGCGCGGACTCACCGCTCTCGCGATACTGGCGGCACCAAGCCTTGACCGAAGACTCGCTGGGAATCTTGTGCTTGATCATGGCCTCGCGAACCGTCAGGCCGTTTTCCAAACGGTCCTTAACCACGGCGAGCTTGACGTCGTACGAATAGGTGTGATGACGAGCGCCCGCGTTGAGCACGGCGTCGGCACCGCCCACGGCATACGCGCGGGCCCACTGACGAGCCGTGGCCTGGGGAATGCCAAGCTTTGCGGCGAGGGCGCGGTGGCCGACCCCTTCTTGGAGGATCTCGACGGCGCGCTGCCTAACCTCAAGCGCATGCGTGCGAGTCCTAGTTGCTTCCGACATACCTGCCACTTCTTAGCCTTAACCGTTAATCTGCCTTCTTACGTGCATGTTAGATAGTAGCATTTTGCTGTTTGCTCAAAGCAGTTAATTAAAATAGACGCGGCATTATCTGGGCATTTGACACCTATTTACGGCGTTTCTTTATCGATTATTTACGCTGGTAGCTAGCTCGCAGCTAATCGTCATTCGTTTGCCAACAAAATTGGCATCTCTTTATGTCCTTTGGTCTAGAGGGAATAATTATTAACCCCTCCCACAATAATTTTGAGCGGCCTGCAGGGCAGTGACGCCTCACTTCTCATGATTACCGCGCATTGCCATCCACCCGAGCAAAACAAAAAGGACGGGACCTGCTGCGCTTGCAGACCCCGCCCCGGTTGACACCCGATGGGACGCAGTCGGGCGAGGCGAATCCGTGCTACCGCCCCGCCCCGCTGCGATGGTCAGCTACAGCTCGTTGGCCGCGTGATATGCCGTGCGAATGGCGCTCGCAATGTCGGCGGTGCGCTCGCCCGAGCAGTCGCCCACGCAGGTCACGGGCACCGTCACGCTATCCAGGTCAAACGCGTTGGCCTTGGAGCCCACGGCCATCACCACGTAATCGCAGGCGATCTTCACCGACTCCTCGGCGCCGTCCTCGGTGGTGCGAACAGCCTCCACGCCCTCGTCGGTAATGGCGGTCAGGCGGGTCCTCACGTGCTGCTCCACGTTGTGCTCGGCAAAGTCGCTCATGATCAGCGGCAGAATGGTCTCGGACTCGCCCGCGGCAATTTTGTCGAGCATCTCCACGATCGCCACCTCGCAGCCGTGCTGCAGCAGGTACTCGGCAGTCTCGGTGCCCACCAGGCCGCCGCCAATGACGGCGACGCGGCCCGTAAGCTCAACCTTGCTGGCCAGCACGTCCCAGCTCGAGACGACCTTGTCCGAATCGGCACCCGGAACGGGGATGACCACGTCGTGCGCGCCCACGGCCACAATCGCGGCGTCGGCGGCGTTGAGGTCCTCAGCGGTAGCGACGTGGTTGAGCTCAACCTTCACGCCCAGGCCAGGCAGAATCTTCTCGTAGTACTCGACCGAGCGCATGATCTCGTCCTTGCGCGGAGGCGCAGCCGCCAGCACAATCTGGCCACCCAGATGATCGCTCGCCTCGTAGACGGTCACATCGTAGCCGCGCTTGGCCGCCACGCGCGCGGCCTCCAGGCCGGCGATGCCGCCGCCCACCACGGCGATCTTCTTGTCGCCCTCGCCCGGCTTGATGGCAACGGTCGCCTCGTCGCCGTTCTCGGCATTGAGCACGCACGAGATGTACTTGCGGTTTTGAATCGCGTCGACGCAGCCCTTGTTGCAGTTGAGGCACTCGCGGATGGGCTCACCCGTGGCAGCCTTCAGCGCAATGTCGGGGTCGCACATGAGCGAGCGGCCATAGGCGATGATGTCGGCCGCGCCGTCTTCCAGGATCTTCTCGCCGGCCTCGACCGAGACCACGCGGCCGACGGTGGCCACCGGCACGGAGACCAGGGCCTTAACGCGCTCGGCCACCGGCAGCGTCCAGTTGTAGGGCATGGCGCCCATGGGCGGAATGGTATCGCCCATGTTGCCGGTGTGGTTGGCCTGCGCGACCTGGATCATGTCGATGCCGGCGCCCTCGAGCAGCTTGGCAAACTCGCAGGCCTCGTCGGGCTGCAGGCCGCCCTTGCCACGCGGCGTACCGTCGGGGTTCTCCATGATCACGGGGAGTTTGTACTCCACCATCAGCTGCGGCGCGGCTTCCTTAATGGCAGCGACGACCTCCAGCGCGTAGCGAACGCGGTTCTCGAACGAACCACCGTACTCGTCGGTGCGCTGGTTGAGGATGGCCGAGCACAGCGAACCCACCAGGCGGTCGCCGTGGACCTCGATGGCGTCGATGCCGGCCTGCTGCGCGCGGGCGGCCGAGGCGGCGATGGCCTCCTTGATCTGGGTGAGCTGCTCTACGCTCGCCTCGTTCACAAAGTGCTGCATGTCGTGGTGCAGCTTGGCGTATGCCTGATTGCGGATCTCGTTGGACTCGGCCATCTTGGCGGCAAAGGCCTCCTCGTCGCCGGCGGCCTTGGCCTCCTGCGCGGCCTTGGCGGCGGCCATGGATCCCATGACCATGCGGCCGACGCCGGGCACGTCGTACTCGGGGTGGAACAGCTGCAGCGCGAC
>JAXJLC010000314.1:0-8379 GCA_036297365.1 Collinsella sp. | reverse complement strand
CTCTTGGACTTGCCGCGCTTAGTCTTCTTCTTCACCTTAAAGGCCGCAGGGTCGCGCTCGGGATCAACCGCAGGCGGGTTGGGACCCACATGCAGGTCGCCGGCTTCGTAAATATCGGCCGTCTTGTCCATGAGCTTCTCGATCTCGTAGAACTCATCGACGTCCTGCTCGGTCACAAACGTGATGGCCCAGCCCAGCTCACCGGCACGGCCCGTACGGCCAATACGGTGGATGTAGTCGGTCGGCTCGGCCGGCACGTCAAAGTTCACGACGTAGCGCACGTCGCTAATGTCGATGCCGCGGGCGAGAACATCGGTTGCCACCAGCACGTCGACGGTGCCGTCGCGGAAGGCAGAAAGCGCGCGCTCGCGCTGGGCCTGGCTGCGGTTGCCGTGAATCGCGGCGGCCTTGATGCCCTTACGCTCCAGACGACGGCAGCAGCTGTCGGCGCGATGCTTGGTGCGCATAAAGACGATGGTGCGCTCCGGGCCCTCCTTCTTGAGGAACTCGGGCAACAGGTTATTCTTGGCCTCGATGGACACCGGGAACACAAACTGGTCGACGGTGTCGGCGGTCGACGTGGCGGGCGCGATCTCCACGCGAGCCGGATCGCTCACCAGGTCGGTGATCTCGCCCACGGCCTCCTCGTCGAGCGTCGCCGAGAACAGCAGCGTCTGGCGCTCGACCGGCGTCTCGCGCACAATGCGGCGGACGGCGGGCAAAAAGCCCATGTCGAGCATGCGGTCGGCCTCGTCGAGTACCAGCACCTTGACCTCGTTCAGGTGGCAGGCGCCCTGCTCGATCAGGTCGACCAGACGGCCCGGCGTGGCGACCAGGATATCGCAGCCGTACTTGAGTGCCGCGGTCTGCGGCTTGTAGCTCACGCCACCCACGACGGTCACGGCGACATGGCCGGTGACGTCGGCGATCTTGCTCGCGACCTCGTCGATCTGCTGGGCGAGCTCGCGCGTGGGGGTGATGACGAGCATCACGGGGCCGCGGCCGTTGCCCTCGGGCTTCTTGGCACCGCGACGGCGGTTGCGGCCGCCGCGCTCGCGCACGGGTTTGGGCGGAGCAATGTGCTCCAGATTGTTCATGGTCGGCAGCAAGAAGGCGGCCGTCTTGCCGGTGCCGGTTTGAGCGGCGGCAAGCAGGTCGCGACCCTCGAGCACCACGGGGATCGAGCCGGCCTGCACGGGCGTCGGCGCCGTGTAGCCCAGGTTCTCGATAGCACGGAGTATCTCGTCCGAAAGCCCCAGCTCGTTAAAGGCGGGCAGGCTCTCGGTAGCGGACTCGACGGCCTGGGCAGCATTGGCCTCATCGGCGGCATCGAAGGCAGCCTGGGTCATGGCCTCGCGGGCCTCGTCCAGAATCTCGGCGTCGGTGACGTCGGATACAGAATTACGCATATGTTGTTGTTCCTTATCTGCACGCGTCATGAGCGCGGCATGCGGCCGCGCGGGCGTGCTTGGTAGTGCGCTAATACATACAAAAACAGGTGCGCACAGAGAGGACGTTGCTCAGCACGCTGGCGATCGCTTTGGCAGCCCTATCACGCGCCGTCCAGACGCAGCAGCTCTAAGCGATGGAGCAGATTCGCCGCCGGTTAGTATACCCGTACTCCGTATGCCCCCACGTAAACCACAGATGACGAGGCGGACGAGGTGGGCCTGGCCGATTGTGTCAATCTGTAACAGATGCAGGGCAAAACCGGGTCCAAATGTTATAGAACAAGACAGAGGGGGATTTCCGTTCAGTCCAACCAAAATCTCTCGGTCTTCCTGCAATTTCGAACATGTGGCCTATAATGTTGCTTTGGTTACGCTATATATTGCGCAGCCATTTAATACGTCGCCCACCGGGGGCCATTAATTCCTATCGCCATATTGGCTAGGAAGCAATCAAAGGAGGTATCCGTGGCAGCAGAGACGCCTTGCTCGGTCCTCTATAACGATATTCGCTCGTTCGGCGGTCTTAAACATCTCGAGATCGCCCGAATGCTCATCAATGGAAACTCTTATCTCGGCAGTACCCTGCTCGAGAAATGCTCTTCCAACCGCTCGTATCTCACCCGTTACATCGTCCATCGCAAGCCTGACCAGTGCGCGCCCTCCATCTACAGCGACTTTACCGTCACCACGCTCAACCTTTCCTCGGCAATCTGCAGCAAGCTCGGCGGCGGCGAGTCCGCCTATCGGGCAATCGCCGAGCACTATCGCGGTCCGGCCGCCAACGAAATGATGTCGGCTCTCGCCAGCTACAAGCTGGACAGCCGCCTATATGCAAATGCCCTCAATCGCATCGACAACTTTGACGGCAATGCCGTGCGCGAGAAAAGCACGCTTTACCTTATGCTCTTTGTGGCAACGGGGGCGCTCGCCGATCCCGTTCAGGGCGTGACCACCGTCGAGCGCTTTTGCGCCAGCAAGACGGGCGGGCACTTTGGCACCACCGAAACTACCGTCGGACGCGGCTTTATGAGCAGCCTGGAGCAGCCGCACACCGTCGCTCCCAACCTCGGTCTGCTCAGAACCCATGCCGACAACTGCGCCGACATGCAAATCCATCCCCTCACACGCGATCCGCGCGGCACCGTGATTGGTTCTTTGCCCAAAACCTCGCCCAGCATCACCGATGTAGGCGCCGACGCCTCGCGCGAGCATCTTCGCATTTGGCTCGAGGGTGAGCACTGGTACGCCCAGGGCCTTGGATCGACCAACGGCACAGTGCTCGAATCGGGCGCGGGCGACGGCGATATTGTGATTGAGCCGCCGCGCGACCAACGCGAACCCGGCAAAGTCTATCCCCCCGTGGAAATCGCCAACAGCGACAGGCTCCATCTGGGTCTCTACACGACATTCCTTGTCATTGTGGACTAGCACGGACAGCGATCGGAAGACGGTCGCCGTCCGTCTTTCGTCTTCTACCTTCTGTGTCGTAAACGACAATGCTCAGCGGTATACGTGGGCAGTGCGGCTATCATGGTACTTTACCGATATCCGCACTGCTCGCGTAAACGTGCGGCAACCCATGCCAGACAAAGGAACGCCATGGATACTACCGATAGCGCCTATGGCGACAAACTCGTCCGTCTCGATACGTTCGATACCGCCGTGGCGGTCGACCCCAGCGCCGAGGACGACGCCAAGCGTCGGTTTATGACGCTTATTCTCCAGACGGCCCACCGCAACAACGGCAACATCGGGCACGTGCTGCGCGCGACCAACACGAGCGGCGAGGTCTTTGCCGTCAAGCTACTCAAGGACAATGCCATCCTTTCCGGCCAAGCCCCCGACCGCTCCGCCGAGCAAGCGGCTGCGCACCTGGCCAATACCGCCGCGCTGTTCGAGGAGTACCGTCATCTGTGCACTGTCTCGCACCTGCGCGGATTTCCGCGCGTCTATGGCTATGGATCGTGCGAGGACGACCCGCTCATCCTCATGGAGTGGGTCGAGGGCACCTCGCTCAAGCAGGCGCTGCCCTTGCTTCCGCACGATGCCTCGGGCGGGCTAACCACCCAGATGGTGGCCGCCGTTGGAAACGCCGTGCTTCGCGCACTCCTGATGACCCAGGGACTCGTAAATCCGGTCGTCCATCGCGACCTGTCGCCCGCCAATATCATGTTCCGTACCACCAGTCGAACGCTCGAGCAGCAGATCGTCGATTGCTCCTTTGACCCCTGCCTCATCGACATGGGTTCCGCGACCATGGCCCTCGGCGATGACACGATCACCCGGCGCGCCGACATCTGGCGCTTTGCCACGCCCGCATACGCCGCGCCCGAGATGCTCACGCAGGATATCGAAGGCATCGCGGCCCTTCGCCGCTCGCCCGCAATCGATGTCTACGCGCTTTCGAGCATTCTGTACCAGCTCTACAGCGGTCGCAAACCGTTCGATGTGGAGTCGACGGGTGCCGCGGCAACCGGTTCGTTCTACCTCATAAAGACCAAGACCAAGCCGGCGCCGCTCGAGCCGCGATGCAGTGACGACGAGGCGCTCGTCCAAATCATCATGAAAGGCATCTCAGTCGAGCAGCGTGATCGTCCCACCGAACAGCAGATGCTCGAGGTGCTCTCGGCATACCTCACCGATGCCGAATCCGAGGGCCGCGAGGGCGCGGGCAGTGACACCGCAATTGACATCGACTCCGGTACGCACCTTAAGGTCGACGTCGCCGGCGAGCGCGCGAGAGAGATCCTGGAGCAGGCCCGGCACGATGCCATGACCCGCCGCCGCTTTATTATCGGTGGCGTTGTCGCAGCCGTTGCGGGGCTAGGCGTTATCGGGGCGGCAACCCATGGCTTTGGCATCCCCGACTACCTGGACGGCATCCGCAGTTCACTTGACGACTACACTTGGGATCAGCTGCAGGAGATTTCGCTCAAGATTAAGGCCACCGAGACCCGTAGCGAGGCACGCGAGATTGCCAGGCGCTATCATCTGCTCGATGCCGATGGGCATATCCCCTATCCGTGTACCAAGCGTGTCACGCTCACCAACGGGCTGCAGGTTGGCGCGCAGCTTGTGGGCATCCGCCACGATGAGCTTCTGGACGGGACGGGCAAGGCCGGACTAACGTTTATGTTCGACGCGGGTATTGCCGAGCGCAACGCTGCGGCTGAACCGCCGAGCGCCGGCTGGGCAGATTGCGAGCTGCGGGAATGGCTCAACGGCGACGGCCTTAAGCTGCTGCCCAACGAGTTGCGCGCACTCATTAAAGGGGTCAAGAAGGTCTCGAACAATGTGGGCGCCGCCAACAGCGCATCGTGCCTGAGCGAGTTGCCCGCAACCCTTTGGCTGCCCGCCATGGTCGAGCTGTGCGGTACGCAACCGCCCGATTCGTTTACCGAGGGCTATCACTACCTGGCAGACATCTACAACGGCGAGGGCAGGGAGTATCAGCTCTTCCGCGAGCTCAAGGTGAGCCCGTATTCCACGAACGAGACGATGGTCCGCCAGTGGAAGGGCAAGGACACCTGTTGGTGGGAGCGCACGGTGAGCCCCGACACATCGGAGAGCGAAGGCACGCTCTATATGAACCGCGTGGGGCACGACGGCGACGTCTTTACGTACGCAACGCCTGCGGAAAAGCCAAGCAAGCTAACCTGTGTGATCCCCGGGTTCTGTATCTAGGCGGCGGGCGTCTTGCCGTGACGGGACCCCTCCCCGGCAATTGTCTCGATCTGTAACAGTAAGGGGTCAAAAACCTCTCTAGATGTTACAAATCAAGACATTTGAGTTGACCGCGGACGGTTTGTCTCGATCTGTAACATCTAGCAGGAAAAACGGTCCTTAGGCGTTACAGGTTGAGACGTTAAGTTGTGGCTCGATGTAATGTCTCGATCTGTAACAGTTACTCGACAAAAACGGGTCTAGTTGTTACAGATTGAGACATTAGACCGGCTACGGTCCGCCGACCTGGCTATCACCTCGGCCAATAACAGAATGGCATACATTTCAATCTCCACTGTATACCCCCAGGGGGTATGGGTGTATAGTATCAGCAGGTTAACAATTCCAACACCAAATTACAGAAAGGAGAAGCCATGGCTCAGGATAAGTTTGACGTGGGCGGTATGACGTGCGCCGCGTGCCAAGCGCACGTGGACCGTGCCGTGAGCAAGCTCGACGGCGTCCAAAGCGTCGCGGTCAATCTGCTCGCCGGCTCTATGCTGGTGGACTACGACCCTGCGCAGGTCTCCCCCGACGACATCTGCACCGCTGTCGACCGCGCGGGCTACTCGGCCTCACCCATCAGCACGGGCACCGACGCTGTCCAAAGCGGAAGTGCGCAAGCCAGGTCCGGCGCCGCCCATATGGAGTCACCGACCAAAAAGTTGGAGGCCGCCGCCTCTGCCATGCGCACCCGCCTCATCGTCTCGATCGTATTCCTCATCCCACTGTTCTACATAGGCATGGGGCACATGCTCGGCTGGCCGCTGCCCGGCATCTTCACCGACCACACCCACAGCATGACGCTCGCGCTCACCGAGCTCGTCCTGCTCATTCCCATCGTCTACGTCAACGACGCGTACTTTATCAACGGGTTTAAATCGCTCGCGCACGGCGCGCCCACCATGGACGCCCTTATTGCCGTGGGCGCCACCGCCTCCATCGCCTGGTCGCTCTACGCCATGTTCATCATGGCCGACCAGCTAGCCGCAGGTCAGGTGCACGAGGCCATGATGACGAGCATGGACAACCTGTATTTTGAGAGCGCTGGCACCATCCTGTCGCTCGTCACCGTGGGCAAATACCTCGAGACGCGCAGCAAGTCCAAGACCGGCGGCGCTATCGAGGCGCTCATCGACTTAGCACCCAAGACCGCGACCGTCGTGGCAGAGGACGGCAGCGAGGCCACCGTCGACGTCGATGCCATTCTGCCCGGCCAGGTGCTGCGTGTGCGCCCCGGCGAGTCCATCCCTGTCGATGGCGTGGTGCTCGAGGGCAGCTCGGCCGTGGACGAGAGCGCGCTCACCGGCGAGTCCATCCCCGTGGAAAAGACCGCCGGCGACACCGTCAACGCCGCCACTGCCAACCGCACCGGCTCGTTTGCCTTCCGTGCCACACGCGTGGGCGCCGACACGTCGCTCGCCAAGATTATCCAGCTCGTCGAGGACGCCAACGCCACCAAGGCGCCCATCGCCCGCATGGCCGACAAGGTCGCCGGCGTGTTCGTGCCCGTGGTATTCGTGATCTCGGCCATGACCTTCGTGGCGTGGATGGCACTGACCGGTAGCGTGAACGAAGCGCTCACCTCCGCCGTCGCTGTGCTGGTGATCAGCTGTCCGTGCGCATTGGGTCTGGCCACGCCCGTCGCTATTATGGTCGGCACCGGCAAGGGCGCCGAGATGGGCATTCTGTTCAAGAGCGCCGAGGCGCTGGAGAATCTGCGCAGCGTGGGCACCGTGGTGCTCGATAAGACGGGAACGGTCACTCGCGGCAAGCCTGCCGTGACCGATATCGTGGTAGCCACGCGCGCCGACGGATCGCCCGCCATGAGCGAAAAGGCGCTACTCAAGCTGGCCGCCGCGCTGGAGCGCTCAAGCGAACACCCGCTGGCCGAGGCGATTATGGCCGAGTGCGAGACGCGAGGGATTGTCGCGCGCGCCGTCGAGGACTTTGCCGCCGTGCCCGGGCGAGGCGTTACGGCGCGCGAGGGGCAAAACGCCATTGCCGCCGGCAATATGCGCCTGATGAACGAGCTGGGCGCGAAGGTGCCCGCGGGTCTTGCCGAACAGTTCGCCGCCGAGGGCAAGACGCCGCTGTTCTTTGCCAAGAACGGCGAGCTCGCCGGCACCATTGCCGTGGCTGACGAGGTCAAGGAAACGAGTGCCGGAGCCATCGCCGCACTGCGCTCGCTTGGCGTCGACGTGCGCATGCTCACCGGCGACAACCGAGTCACCGCCGAAGCAATCGCCCGCCGCGTGGGGCTGAGCAGCGAACAGGTCATCGCCGACGTCCTCCCCGCCGACAAGGAGCGCCACGTCCGCGAGCTGCAGGATGTGGGCGGCAAGGTCGCCATGGTAGGCGACGGCATCAACGACTCCCCCGCCCTGGCGCGCGCCGACGTGGGCCTTGCTATCGGCACCGGCGCCGACATCGCCAAGGAGGGCGCCGACGTGGTTCTCATGCGCAGCGACCTCATGGACGTCGCCCGCGCCATCGAGCTTTCGCGCGCCACGATCCGCAACATCAAGCAGGACCTGTTCTGGGCACTGTTCTACAACGGCATCGGCATTCCGCTGGCGGCGGGCGTGTTCTTCCCGCTCACCGGATGGCAGCTCTCGCCGATGTTTGGCGCCGCGGCCATGAGCCTGTCGAGTGTCTGCGTCGTAAGCAATGCGCTGCGCTTAAAATCCTTTAAGCCAAAAGTGGCAAAATAAGCTCACCATTAAGTCCATTTAGAACGGGTTTTCCAGGTGCCCGAGATTGACCTGAAAGAGGAGCGACGCGTACTTTGGTACGCGAGCGACGGCTTGAAGGTCAAGGTCGGGTGCCTGGGAAAGCCGACACAACAGAGAGGAATACCCATGCGTTTCACAATTAAGACTTCCGGCCTTATGTGCGGCCACTGCGATGCCACCGTCGAGACGGCGTTGCTCAACGTGGCCGGCGTGACCGACGCCGACGCCGATCACGAGACCCAGACCGTCCAGGTGGAGTGCGCCGACACCGTGACCGCCGAGCAGCTCGCCGCCGCCGTCGAGGGCGCCGGCGAGAAGTTCCACGCCCTGTCCGTAACCGCCGCGTAACGACTCACGCGCACCCCGACCAGAAACGAGGACCCGCCATGATGGCAGACCACAAATCGGTGACCCGCATGCTCAAGACGGCACGCGGCCAGATCGACGGCATCTTGCGGATGGTCGATGAG
>JAXJLC010000313.1:0-7067 GCA_036297365.1 Collinsella sp. | reverse complement strand
TCCTCGTCCTTGTCGGCAAGCAGGATCTGCTCGGGACGCACGCCGGCCGTAATCTCCTTCACGTCGCCGCCGTCCCAGTTGAGGGCAAGCTGAGCGCAAGTCTCGGGGGCGAGCGCCACGTTCATATCCTCGGTCTTGACGGTAAAGCCATTGCCCGAGCGCACCAGCTGGGCATCGAAGAAGTTCATCTGCGGCACGCCGATGAAGCCGGCGACGAAGATGTTCGCGGGATGGCTGAAGACCTCCTGCGGCGTGGCGATCTGCTGGACGACGCCGTCCTTCATGACCACGATGCGGTCGCCAAGGGTCATGGCCTCGGTCTGGTCGTGAGTAACGTAGATGAAGGTGCCCTTGATCTCGTGACGCAGCTTAATGAGCTCGGCTCGCATCTGGTTACGCAGCTTGGCGTCCAGGTTGGACAGCGGCTCGTCCATCAGGAAGACCTTGGGGTCTCGCACGATGGCGCGGCCGATAGCGACACGCTGGCGCTGGCCGCCCGAAAGCGCCTTGGGCTTACGGTCGAGGTACTCGGTAATGCCCAGAATCTCGGCAGCAGAGCGAACCTTGCGGTCGATCTCGTCCTTGGGGACCTTCTTGAGCTCAAGCGTAAACGCCATGTTCTCGTACACCGTCATATTGGGGTACAGAGCATAGCTCTGGAACACCATGGCGATGTCGCGGTCCTTGGGCGCCACGTCGTTGACGCGCTTGCCGTCGATGAGCACATCGCCCGAGGTGATGTCCTCCAGGCCAGCGACCATGCGCATCGTCGTGGACTTACCACAGCCAGACGGGCCGACGAGAACGATAAACTCCTGGTCATGCACGGTGAGGTTAAAGTCCTCCACCGCAAGCACGCCGTCCTCGGTAACCTTGAGATTGTGCTTCTTCTCCTCGGTCTTCTTCTTTTTGCCAAAGAAGCCCTTCTTTTTGGACTCGTTGTTGGGATACACCTTCTGAACATGTTTGAGAACGATCTCGGCCATGTCTCTACCTTTCGATATGCGGCGCCACGCTGAGGGGCGCCGCAGAAACTTGCAAAACAGTTACGGCATCAGCCCTTGACGGCACCTGCCACCACGCCGTCGATGATGTACTTCTGACAGAGGATGTACATGATGACGATGGGGATAACGACCATCATGATGCAGGCCATCATGGGACCGAGCTCGACGTGGCCGTAGCCGCCGCGGAAGTACTGGATCAAGATAGGAATGGTCTTGTACTTGGTGGAGTCGAGCGTAAGGTAGGGCAGCAGATAGTCGTTCCAGACCCACATGGTCTCGAGGATGCCGACCGAAAGATAGGTGGGCTTCATGATGGGAAGGACGATCTTAAAGAACACCTGGACCGGGTTGCAGCCGTCGATCATGGCCGCCTCTTCGATCTCGAGCGGAATGTTCTTTACAAAGCCGGCGAACATAAAGACCGCCAGGCCCGCGCCAAAGCCGAGGTAGATAAAGCAGATGTTGAACGGCGTGTTGAAGCCGATGCGGTCCGCCAAATTGGACAGCGTGAACATGAGCATCTGGAAGGGCACGACCATCGAGAAGACGAACAGGTAATAGAAGAAGTTCGAGATCTTGCTGTTGACGCGCACTACGTACCAAGCACACATGGAACAGCACACCAGAATCAGCACGACCGACGTGACCGTGATGATGAGCGAGTACATAAATGCCGAGGCAAAGCCCTGCTCGTTAAGGGCATGCATGTAGTTTGCGAGGCCGTTGAACGTCTCGGGCGTGAGCAGATCGAATGCCGTGGTGGTGCTGATTGCAGTTGCCTTTTTAAAGGAATTGAGCGCAATCATGAACACGGGGTAGATCCACGCGAGCGACAGAATCGTAAAGAAAATCGAGAGCGCGCGGTTGATAACCTTATCGCGTTTCATTACTGCTGCACCTCCTTGGACCTCGTGGCCTTAAGCTGGATCATGGAGATGGCCACGACCAGGATGCAGAAGATAACCGCCTTGGCCTGACCAATGCCCTGCCATGCGATACCGGCACGCGAATAGAACGTGTTGTAGATGTTCAGGGCGAGCATCTCGGTGGAGTGCGCGGGGGCGCCGCCGGTAAGGGCGAGGTTCTGGTCGAACAGCTTAAAGCCGTTGGTGATGGACAGGAACAGGCAGATGGTGATGGTCGGCATCAGGTTAGGGATCTTAACCTTCCAAAACGTCTGCCATGCCGTGGCACCGTCGACCTTGGCAGCCTCGATGTAGTCGGACGGAATGGACTGCAGACCAGCGATGTAGATGATCATCATGTAGCCGACCTGCTGCCACAGAGTCAGGATGATAAGGCCCCAGAAGCCAGCAGCAGAGTTGAGGGCGATGAGCTGGGCGCCCACGTTGGAGAGCAGGCAGTTGATCAGAATCTGCCAAATGTAGCCCAGCACGATGCCGCCGATCAGGTTAGGCATAAAGAAGATCGTACGGAAGATGTTGGTGCCTTTGAGCGCCTTGCGGGTGAGCGCCTGCGCAATGGCCAGGGCGATCACGTTGATGAGCACCGTCGACAGGAAGGCAAACGCCACGGTAAAGAAGAACGACGTGGAGAACTGCGGATCGGACAGCGCGCGCACGTAGTTCTCGATACCGACAAAGTGCGCGTTACTAATGATAATAAACTGGCAGAACGAGAGATAGAAGCCCTGGATAAAAGGGATCACGAACCCGATCATAAACGCCAGGCACGTGGGCAGCATAAAGAGCGGCCACCAGCGCTTGAGTGCTTTGCCCATAAAAGGGTCCTTTCAATATGCAGGGGGCGGGCAAACCAACGTCTGCCCGCCCCCTGTCGCTAATCAGATAGCTTGGGCAGCAACTGCTTACTCGGAAGCGGCCTTCTCGGTCTTCCAGCCATCGACGAAGGCGTTCTTGACGCCGTCCCACTTGCTGTTATCGGCAGCGTAGGCAATCAGAGCCTGCTTGAGGTTCTTCTTCCACTCCTCGGAGGGAATGTAGACGAAGTCCCAAGCGACGGTCTTCTTGCCGTCCTTGGCCATGGCAACGGCCTGCTGCGAGAAGACGTTGGTGGTCTCCTTGGCGCTCTTGAACGGAGCGGTCAGGCCCATCTTGTCGGCGATGATGCTGGTCGGGGTGTCAGCGGTGACGCACCAATACATGAAGTCCTCGGTGGCCTTCTGGGCATCCTCGGAAGCCTGGGAACTGACGCACCAGTAGTTCTCGCCGCCGGAGCACAGGCCCTGGTTCTCCTCGCCGTCAACACCGATGTAGATCGGCATCATGCCAATCTGATCGTCGGTCATGCCGGCCTTGACGAGGTCAGAGTAGGCCCAAGAGCCGTTCTGGTAGAAGACGGCCTTGCCGGTTGCGAACTCGTTGGTGGCGTCGTCGCCGGTCTTGGAAGCAAGCTGCGAAGGATCGCAGGTGGAGTCGGTGATGTACAGGTCGAAGATCTGCTTGTAGTTGTCGAGGAACTCACCCTTGATCTCGTCGTCCTCCTGGTTGTGCTCCTTCTCAAACTCGTAGTAGAGCGGCATGTTGGCAAGGTGGGTGGTGTAGCGCCAGCTGGAGGAGTCGTCCATGCCGGCGGAGGTGAAGGCACCCTCGACACCAAGCTCGTCCTTGCGGGCCTGGATGTCGTCGGCACAAGCCTTCAGCTTGTCGAAGGAGTTGATGTCCTCGGCCTTGTAGCCAGCCTTCTCGAGCAGCTGCTTGTTGTAGATGATGCCGAAGCTCTCCTGGACCCAGTCGATGCACACATCCTTGCCGTCGGACTGCAGAGCCAGGGAGTCGTCAATGAGCTCACCGCGGAGCTTGGTATCGGACAGGTCGGCGCAGTAATCCTTCCAGTTCTTAAGACCGGTGGGGCCGTTGACCTGGAACAGGGTCGGAGCGGAGCTCTTGGACATCTCGGACTTAAGCTTCTCCTCGTAGGTGTTGGAAGCGGCGGTCACGATCTTGACCTCGACGCCCTTCTCCTTCTTATAGGCCTTGGCGATCTCCTTCCACTCCTTGTCGACCTCGGGCTTGAATTGGAGGAAGTAGACCTCGGCAGCGTCACCAGAAGCAGAGGAGCCGGAGCCGGCAGAACCACCGCAACCCACGAGGCCCAGACCAAGAACTGCAGCCGCGGAACCAGCAAAGCCCAGGAACTGCCTTCTGCTCATTTCGTTCTTCATTACAATCCACCCTTTCACACCGTGGCGGCACCCTTTGCCGCCGCCTTCGGAGATTGGCTCGGGGACTTTGCCCCTTTTGCTGATTTGAACGATACGCTATTTGGCTAGTTGTTTGAACAAGTATTACTAGAGCGGTAGAAAAACTTCGGTGAACGGTAATTTCAACTTGATACTTGACAAGTTTTGTATAAACAATTATTTGTTATCTAATGCAGAGAAAACGCCCGGTCAAGCCGATGTACCGTCGGTTTGACCGGGCGTTTTCTCTTTGAGGCCATGAGTCTCGTCAGGCTGCGAGCTAGCCGGCTATCGCTTGGAATTGACGCGGTAATGGAAGATCTCGGGGTGTGTGCGAGTGTGCGTCACCTCAAACAAGATGCCATCCGAGGTGTACGACTGACTCTCCATGACGGCAACGCAGTTGTATTTGCCGAGGTCAAGATAGCTGCAGTCCTCATCGTTGGCGAGCTCGACACTCACCGTACGACGGCTCGCCATCACTTTGACACCGCGCTTGTGCTCCAGATAGCCGTAAATAGAATCTGCCGCGATCTCGGGAGTCAGGCCCTTGGCGATCGACGCCAAAAAATAGCCATGGTCCACTTGGCGCGCGTTGCCGTTGAGGCTTCGGACACGCACTACGCGAATCAACTCCTCGCCCACCTTAAAGCCCAGGTGACGAGAGAGTTGCTCGGTGCAAACCAGATGTTCGAAAGACTTAACGTCCGTCGATGCAACGGCATTGTTGCGCTTTGCAAACTCGCCAAACGACTCAACCTCTTCGAGTGCGCCCAACATGTCGGTTTCGCCCTTAAGCCAAATAACGCGCACGCCCTTGCCGTGTATGGGCTGCACAAACATCCCGTCGGCCAGCATGCTCAAAGCGCGGCGGACGGTATTGCGCGTGCAGCCAAATTCCGCGGTCAGCTCGGCTTCGGTTGGCAGCATCTCCTGAAACGCATAGGTCCCATTAATGATGCGCGAGCGTATTTCTCGGTAGATTCCTTCGTATATCGCTTTTGGCATTGTTTCACCTCTACATTATTCATTTCCGGCTAGGCACGATAGCATTTCTTAAAGTTGTTTAAACCGAATATCGGTGAAGCGACAGGATTTAGCCGTTGACGGTTTCTGTCATGCCCAAATCGGTTTCGCTCAAAACTGCCGGTACGACACTCGTCTGGTCCTCTACAATGAATCCATTGTTTAAACGTTTCCCCACGCGCAACGCGCCTCGATATTCGGAAGGCAGAACATGCTGCAAAAAATCCAACGCTTTGGCGGGGCAATGTTCGCGCCCGCCATGCTGTTTTCTATATCAGGCCTCATGGTCGGCGTCTCCGCTCTCGCAACGACTGCGGACATCGTCGGCGATCTCGCCGTATACGGAACCCCTTGGTACGTTTTCTGGGCTATCATCCAGCGCGGCTCGTGGACGGTCTTTAAACGCCTCCCGCTCCTTTTTGCCGTAGCGCTGCCCATCGGTCTTGCCCAAAAACAACCGGCTCGTTGCTGCCTCGAGGCTCTCGTCGCCTATTTTGCCTACTGCTTCTTTTTGAGCGAGATCATTAAGCTGAGCGGAGACAACCTTGGACTTGAGTACCCGTCATCTTTGACCTCCGCCAGCGGTATCACCGTCATCGACGGCATCAAGACGCTCGACACCGGCATTATCGGCCCGCTGGCGGTATCGGCAACCGTCGTCGCCATCCATGACCACTTCTACGATGCCAAAATTCCCGATTGGCTCGGCACCTTCTCGGGCTCCTCGCTGGTCTACCTCATCAGCTTTTTTGCCGTGTTTGCCCTTGCCGCTATCTCGGCCGCCATCGTGCCCTACGTATACGATGTAACTGATACGCTGCGTCACGCGCTTGCAGGCATCGGTCCCTTTGGCGTGGGCATCTTTGTCTTTTTAGAACGAGCACTCGAGCCCTTTGGCCTGCACCACCTGCTCTACATGCCGATCTACTACGACAACCTGGTCATTAACGACGGCATCTACGCCACGTGGAGCAGTTTGCTCCCCATCCTCTCCCATAGCACGCGCCCCCTTAATGAACTTGCGCCGTGGGCCGGTTTTACCGCCACCGGCTGGGTCAAGCTCTTTGGCCTTCCTGCCATCGCAGCTGCGTTCTACTCCACCGCAAAACCCGAGCGCCGCGCCGGCCTCAGGGTCATCCTTGCTCCCGCCATCATCGCCTCGGTGGTTTGCGGCGTTACCGAGCCACTCGAGTTTCTCTTTATGTTCACCCACCCCGGGCTCTTTTTGCTCTACGCCGTCTTATCGTCTTGCCTTGCCACAACCATGAATCTCTTTGGCATCGTCGGCATCTTCTCGGGCGGCCTGATGGAGATGGCAGCCTTCAACTTTATTCCGCTCATGCGCACGCATGCCGGTGCCTATCTTTTGGCGCTCGGTATCGGCCTTGCCTTTAGCCTCATCTTTTTTGTTAGTTTTCGAGCACTCATCTTGGTCTATGACCTTAAGACACCGGGCCGCGAGGATCATGTTGCCAATCGCGCGGCAATCGATTGTTTAACGGGAAGCGACTTTGCCAAAGAGCAATCCCCCAATGACGAGGTCGATAGTCGATCCGATCAAGATCACGTCCTCGCTGAGCGGGTAATTCAGCTTTTAGGTGGCGTTGGCAATATCGTGGGCGCAACCAACTGCGCCACGCGCCTGCGCGTCGAGGTCGCAGACCCTTCCATCGTTGCAGATAACGCGTCGTTTGTCGCGGTGGGCGCCAAGGGCCTCATCATTACGGGCAAGACCGCCCAGGTGGTCATCGGCATCTCCGTTCCCCGCGTTAAAGAGCATTTTGACCAGATCATGGGCCTCGAGCCGGAATTTGTGCCCACCACCTCGGCCTCCCCTGCCGCCAGCGCAGCCCATAAGCGCGGCTCTATTT
>JAXJLC010000312.1:0-11363 GCA_036297365.1 Collinsella sp. | reverse complement strand
GTGTCTGGAGTTTAGCTGTCGATGCTCAAAATGCCATAAACTAGTAACGTTATGGACTTTTTCATTGCGACTCAATTGCGAGGATTTCTTTATGGCTGGTAATCACTTTAAGGGCAGCGATAGCGGCCGCCCTGCAGTTCCGCCGCGTCCGAACGGGGCTGGTAAGGCCGGCACGCCGGGCGGCGCTGGACAGGGCGGTTCCGGTAAGCGCGTGTCCCCGGGCGAGACGGCGATGTTTACCGCTCTGTACGAGCAGTCTCAAAAGGCAAAAAAGACCGGCCGTGCAAGAGGAAATGTCTTTGCGGGCGGTGCAACCTCTGCGTCGCAGCCGAGCGGGGCTCCTTCGGTACCTGCGAACAACGCAGGTGCTGCCAACGCCGCGAATGGCGCCGGCAACGTTAATGCCGGCAAGGCCGACAACAATACTCCCTCTGCCGGTGGCGCGGGGCTTACGGGTAACCTCGGCACGATTTACACCGGCGCCTCCGAGACAGGCACGTTCGCCCGCCTGGATGATAGCGGTGCCGAGTTTGCGGGCTCGGGTTCCAAGGAAGATTATTACGATTTTGGCTTGAACTACGGTAGCGATGCTTCGTCGAGTTCGACCTCTGACGGTCTGGTCCGTCATCGCCATCGCAAGGGCGAGCGCAAAAAGCGTCACACCGGCGCCATTATTGCCGCTGTAGTCGCGGTGCTTCTCGTTGCGCTTGGCGCAAGCGGCTTTATGCTGCTTAACTCGGCAAAGACCGTAAAGAGCGAAGCGAAGGAGGCTGTCGAGATCGTCGGTGGCCTTAAGGACAAGGTCACGTCGGGCGATTTTTCGACGCTGCCTGACGACGCGAAGAAGATCGATGAGCTCTGTAACAGCATGAAGGCGGAGACCTCGAGCCCGCTGTGGACGGCGGCTTCGTTTATCCCGGTGTATGGCAGCGATATCAATGCGGCCCGCACCATGATTGACGCCCTGTCCGATGTCTCGAGCAATGCGCTGGTTCCCATGGCCGATAACCTTTCGCAGGCTACGCCCGGCAAGCTGTTCCAGGACGGCATGATTAACGTGTCCGCGCTGCAGGCGGTCGCCGATTCGCTTTCCAGCAGCTCGAAGGTGTTCAAGAGCGCCAACGAGAAGGTCCAGGGCATTGGCGATACTCATATTTCCCAGGTGACCGAGCTGGTCGATAAGGCCAAGGACGGCTTTGCCACCCTCAACGGCGCGGTTGACGCGGCGGAGAAGGTCGCCCCCGTCCTTCCCCAGATGCTCGGCGCCAACGGCCAGACGCGCAACTACCTTATGTACGCCATGAACAACGTCGAGATTCGTGCCTGCGGCGGCTTTGGCGGTTCGCAGGGCCTGATTTCGGTCACCGACGGTCAGATGTCGATTGGCGAGTTTGTTCCCCGCATTGGACTCAGCGAGGATGAGGCGGTCGAGAGCGTCGACGAAGAGGATGAGGCGCTGTTCGGCAACCACAGCAACCTGTACAACTCGGGCAATACCTATTCGCCTGATTGGCCCCGCAACTCGCAGCGTGTCGCCGCGCTGTGGAAGTCCCAGTATGGACAGGACGTTGATGGCGTCATCGGTATCGACCCGGTGTTCCTGCAGTATCTGCTGGGCCTGGTCGGTAACGTGTCACTGCCCGACGGAACGGTTGTCGACGGCACCAACGCCGCAAAGGTCCTCATGCACGATGTGTACTGGAACTATCCGGTCGAGGAGTCGGACGGCATCTTTGCATCCGTCGCCAGCGCTGCCTTCGACAAGGTCCTTGGCGGTATCGGCGATGTCGATGTTACGAAGCTTGTCAGCGCCGTTGAGCGCGGTGCCGAAGAGGGCCGCCTGATCGCGTGGATGAGAAACGATGATGAGCAGAATGCCATCAAAGAGACGGGCATTGACGCTTCGCTGCCCGATCCGGATGATCCGAGTGCCGATCCCGTTGCCGGCGTTTACTTTAACAACCTGAGCTTCTCCAAGCTCGACTGGTATCTGAACGCCGACACTCAGATTGGTCAGGGCGTGAAGAACGGCGACGGCACGTGCTCCTATCGCATCACCGTTACCCTGACGAACATCATGACGCAGGAGGAGGCTGGCAAGCTGCCCGACTACGTTGCGGCGAGCGCGCCCGATGCCGCGCGTGACGACGAGCGTCTGAATGTCTCGTTGTTTGCCCCGACGGGTGGCAACATCAGTGACCTTACGGTTGAGGGTACCCAGTTTGGTCTTGGTGCCGCTACGTGGCATGGAATCCCCTTCTATTCGGGCACCGTTGACCTGCATGCTGGCGAGACGACGACGATCACGTATACGCTGACCACGTCGGCCGAGGCGGGGGACAAGCCTCTTACGCTGCGTCAGACCCCTACATGCCAGGCGGCTCGCGACAGCGCGTCGGCGTAGGGTTTTTCTGGTAGCGCAGATAATCGAGTACCATTTTGGGGCGGACAGGCAATCTGTCCGCCCCTATTTTGTAAGGAGAGCGCATGAAGTACTTTGGCACCGACGGCTTTCGCGGTGAGGCCAACGTTGGGCTGACGGTAGAGCACGCTTATAAGATTGGCCGTTTTGTGGGCTGGTATTACGGCGCCAACCGCAGTGCTAAGGCGCGCGTCATCGTGGGCAAGGACACGCGTCGCTCGAGTTATATGTTCGAGGCGGCGCTGGTGAGCGGTCTGGTCGCGAGCGGTGCGGACGCCTATATGCTGCACGTGATCCCCACGCCGGGCGTGGCGCATCAGACCGTGGAGGGCTGCTTCGATTGCGGCATCATGATCAGCGCGAGCCACAACCCGTTTTGCGATAACGGCATTAAGCTCGTCAACAGCGACGGCTTTAAGATGGACGAGGACGTACTGGAGCTCATCGAGGACTACATCGATGGCAAGAGCGAGGTGCCGCTGGCCACGGGCAACCACATCGGCGCCACGGTGGACTACATGCAGGGCCGCAACCGCTACATTGCTTCGCTCATCGCCAGCGCGAACTTTTCGCTGCAGGGCGTCAAGATCGGTATCGACTGCGCCAACGGCTCGGCTTCCTCGGTGGCCAAGCCGGTGTTCGACGCGCTGGGCGCTGACGTGCGCGTGATCAACGCCGCGCCCGATGGTTTTAACATCAACGTCGACTGCGGCTCCACGCATATGGAGCGTCTGCAGCGCCATGTGGTGGAGCAGGGCCTGGACGTGGGTTTTGCCTACGACGGCGATGCCGACCGCTGCCTGGCCGTGGATGAGCGCGGTCGCGTGGTAGACGGCGACCAGATCCTGTACGTGTGCGGCGTGTATCTGAACAAGCACGGGCGACTCTCGGGCGGTACCGTGGTGCCGACGATTGCCAGCAACTTTGGCCTGGTCAAGTCGCTGGAGCTTGCCGGTCTGAGCGCCGTGACCAGCGGCGTGGGCGACCGTCACGTGTATGCCAAGATGCGCGAGGGCGGCTACAGCCTGGGTGGCGAGCAGACGGGCCATACGATCTTTGGCGATATCGAGCGCACGGGCGACGGCATTATGACCTCGCTGCGCGTGATGGAAGTGATTCGTGCCGAGCGCGAGACGCTCTCGCAGCTCACGGCTCCGTGCAAGCTGCTGCCGCAGGCGCAGGTGGCCGTGCACGTGGCGGACAAGGACGCCGCGCTCGAGAACATGGGCGTGCAGAACGCCATCGCCGAGGCCGAGGCTGCGCTGGCAGGCGAGGGCCGCGTGCTCGTGCGCAAGAGCGGAACCGAGTCGGTTATCCGCGTGCTGGCCGAGGCGCCCGACCAAGCATCCGCCGATGCCGCCATGAAGCGCATCGCCAACGCGCTCGAGGCTCTGTAAGGTAGTCATTGGGGACGTTCTTAAACAACTAGGTGGAAAGGGGGCGCCGCGGATTGGTTCCGCGGCGTCCCCTTTGCGTTGACGTGTCGGTTATGCCTTACAGCTCGTAGAGCGTGGTGAACTTGTCCTGCAGGTAGCTGCAGTAGTAGCGGGCATCGAACGCCATGCCGCATGCGCCCTTGATGAGTTCCGGCGCGTCCTTGGCGCGGCCCCACTGCCAAATGTGCTCGCCCAGCCAGGCGCGGACGGGCGCCAGATCGCCGCTCGCACAGGCGCCATTGAGGTCGACGCCGTCGCGGCACATGGCCGGCACAAACATGGCATCGTAGGCGCTACCCAGCGCATACGTGGGAAAGTAGCCAAACGAGCCGCCGCTCCAGTGCGTATCTTGCAGGCAGCCGCGTGTGTCGTCGGGAACGGGAATGCCCAGGTACTCGTCCATAAAGCGATTCCAAAGCGCGGGGATGTCCTTGGCCGTGGCCTCGCCGGCAAACAGCATGCGCTCAATCTCGTAACGCACCATGATATGCAGCGGGTAGGTGAGCTCGTCGGCCTCGGTACGGATCAGCGACGGCTGAGCGATGTTCACGGCGCGGTAGAGCGTGTCCTCGTCCACGTTGCCGTAGACCTCGGGCGCGTGGCGGCGCAGCACCTCGAGCAGCGGTCCCATAAAGGCGCGGCTACGGCCCACGGTGTTCTCGAAAAAGCGGCTCTGGCTCTCGTGGATGCCCATGGAGGTGCCGCCCTCCAGGCACGTGCGCGCGTAGGCGGGGTTCACGCCCAGCTCGTACATGGCGTGGCCGGCCTCGTGGATGATGCTGTAGACGTTGGAGATGCAATCGTCCTCGTAGATGTGCGTGGCGATGCGCGCGTCGCCCACCGAGAAGCCCTCGCTAAACGGATGCTCGGTAAAGGCAAGCGTGGTGTCGTCCAGGTCCAGGCCGACGAGTTTCATCAGGTCGAAGCTCATGGCGCGCTGGGCGGCCTCGGGCACGCGGGCGTGCAAAAAGTCTGCAGCGGGCTGCTGGCCGCGCTCGCCGATGGCGTGCACGAGCGGCACGACCGTGGCCTTAACCTCGTCGCAAAACGCATCGAAGCTCTCGGTGGAAAGGCCGCGCTCGTACTGGTCGAGCCACACGTCGTATGGGTCGCGCTTGGGGTCCATGAGCTCGGCCTGATGCTTGAGCTGGCTGACGATTTTGTCCACATAGGGCTCAAAGCTCGCCCAGCCGTTGGCCGCTTTGGCCTTGTGCCACACGGCGTCGGCCTCGCAGGTGAGCCTGGTCCAGGCCTCGGCCTCCTCGGTGGGGATGACGCTTGCCTCGCGCTGGTCGCGGCCGAGCACGCGAATCTCGTCAAGCAGCTGCGGGTCGTCGATCTTTCCGCCGGTGACGGTCTCGCGTGCCAGCGAACGTACAAGTTCGACAGACTTTTCGCTGGTCAGGAGCTTATGGTGCTCGCCGGCAAGGGTGCCCATGGCGTCGGCACGGGCGGCGGCACCGTTGGCGGGAGCAATGGTCGCGCCGTCAAACTCGGCAATCTTGAGCAGGTACTCGCGGGTCCACAGTTTGCCTTCGAGCTTGCGGAATTTTTTGACGGCCTTATCGACCTTCATGCCTTTGGGCGTCTTGCCCGCTGCGGGCTTGGCCTTCTTATCGTGCTTCTTTTCCATACCATATCCTTGATCTCGCGAGCCGAACGCCACGGCTGGGCGCACGGCCAGTTTGCACAGCTACCTGCCTTGTACCCAGCACGAACAAAACGGAACGCGGCGATACGCCCACACAATGTGGTATCCTATAGCCCAATGCGTTGACGGAGAGGGTTTTGCCCGCCGCGTCGCCGGCAAGAGAGGGAAGGTCATGGGCTGCAAGCCTTCCTGCGGTGACAAGGGCCAAGCGTTCACTCCCGAGCAGCGACCTCAACGGGCACGCGGCCAGCGGCGGCGAAGCCCCAGTAGGGAAGCCGTGAGCCTCGCGACAAGGGGCAAAGAGTGGGCGCGGCGGGCCAGACATCCGCCGGGTCAAACAAGGTGGTACCGCGGAATTCAACCGTCCTTGGGCAATGCACATGCCCGAGGGCGGTTTTTTGTTACCGAATCGGGCCGCGTTTTCGCAACGTCAGACGGCGGCAGCCGCCTCGGCAAGCGGGGAGCGCGAGAGACGAAAGGGAAGACATGAGTCTGATTGATGATCTGGTCAAACTCGAGGAAGAGGCCAAGGAGCTCGTCGCGGGCGCCGACGACGCCGCAAAGCTCGAGGCCGCGCGCGTTGAGCTGCTCGGCCGCAAGGGCCGCATCACTGGCCTGATGCGCATGATGGGCAAGCTCGCCCCCGAGGATCGTCCCATGATGGGCAAGCGCGCCAACGAGATGCGTCAGCTGATTGAGGGCATGCTCGACGAGCGCACCACCGAGATGAAGGCCGCCGCCCTCAAGCACACACTCGAGCACGAGGCCGTCGATATCACGCTGCCGGGCATCCGTCCGCAGATCGGTCACCAGCACCTGATCAAGCAGATCATCGAGGAGGCCGAGGACATCTTCTGCGGCATCGGCTACACCGTCGAGTCCGGTCCCATGGTCGACACCTCCTACTACAACTTCACCGCGCTCAACGCCCCCATGGATCACCCGAGCCGCTCGGCCCGCGACACCTTCTACGTGGTCGACAACAACCCCGGCAGCGTCGCACACCCCGAGGCTCACGCCCACGGCGAGTCCGACGTGCTGCTGCGCACCCAGACCTCGGGCGTGCAGATCCACACCATGGAGTCGCAGAAGCCGCCCATCTACATGATCTGCCCGGGCACCGTCTATCGTCCCGACACGGCCGACGCCTGCCACCTGCCGCAGTTCAACCAGATCGAGGGCCTGGTCGTCGACGAGGGCATCACCTTTGGCGATCTTAAGGGCACGCTCGACTACTTTGTTAAGTGCATGTTTGGCGAGGACCGCAAGACGCGTTACCGCCCGCACTTCTTCCCCTTCACTGAGCCTTCCTGCGAGGTGGACGTGAGCTGCCATGTGTGCGGCGGCAAGGGCTGCAACTTCTGCAAACACAGCGGCTGGATCGAGATCCTGGGCTGCGGCATGGTCGACCCCAACGTCCTGATCAACTGCGGTATCGACCCCGAGAAGTACACCGGCTTCGCCTTTGGTATTGGCGCCGAGCGCGTCGCGGCCCTGCGCTACGACCTGCCGGACCTCAGAACCCTGATGACAGGCGATATGCGTTTCCTGAACCAATTTTAGGCTTGCCCAGGCACCCCATCTTGGCGTTCAACCGTCGCTCGCGTACCTTTAGTACGCGTCGCTCCTCTTTCACGCCAACCTGGGGCACCTGGACAACCCTAAGGCGAACGTCTTCATTTGATATTTCCTCCCTATGCGGAGATTAAGAACTAGGAGAGCTACATGCGCGTTTCTTACGACTGGCTCAAGACCATGATCGATATTCCGGAGGATCCCAAGACCCTTTCGGACGAATATATCCGTACCGGCACCGAGGTCGAGGCGATCGACACCGTGGGCGAGTCCTTCGACCACGTGGTGACTGCCAAGGTTCTTACCAAGACCCCGCACCCCGATAGCGACCATATGTATGTGTGCTCGGTCGACGTGGGCGACAAGAATCTCGACGCCGACGGCAACCCTGCCCCGCTGCAGATCGTCTGCGGCGCGCAGAACTTCGAGGCTGGCGACCACATCGTCACGGCAATGATCGGCGCTGTGCTTCCCGGCGACGTCAAGATCAAGAAGAGCAAGCTTCGCGGCGTCGTGTCCATGGGCATGAACTGCTCTGCGCGCGAGCTCGGCCTGGGCGGCGACCACTCCGGCATCATGATCCTGCCCGAGGATACGCCCTGCGGCATGCCGTTTGCCGAGTACGTGGGATCGAGCGACACCGTGCTCGACTGCGAGATCACGCCCAACCGCCCCGACTGCCTGTCCATGATCGGCATGGCCCGCGAGACCGGCGCCATTTTCGACCGCGATTTCCACGTGGAGCTGCCCGCCATCAAGGCCGAGACCGGCCGCGCGACCGACGACGAGCTTTCGGTCGAGATTGCCGACGAGGGCCTGTGCGACCGCTATGTCGCCCGCATCGTGCGCAACGTGAAGGTCGGCCCGTCGCCCGACTGGATGGTCGAGCGTCTCAACGCCCTGGGCGTGCGCCCGCACAACAACATCGTCGACATCACCAACTACGTGATGATGCTTACCGGTCAGCCGCTGCACGCCTTTGACCTGGACACCTTTGCCGAGCGCGATGGCCATCGCCGCGTGGTGGTTCGCGCCGCCCAACAGGACGAGAAGTTCACGACCCTCGACGGCGAGGAGCGCACGCTCGACGCCGGCATGGGCCTCATCACCGACGGCGAGCGTCCCGTGGCGCTGGCCGGCGTTATGGGCGGCATGGATTCCGAGATCGAGGACGACACCGTCGACGTGATGGTCGAGAGCGCCTGCTTCAACGCAGGTCGCACCTCGCACACCAGCCGCGACCTGTCGCTGATCTCCGATGCCTCCATTCGCTTTGAGCGTCAGGTCGACGAGACCGGCTGCGTGGACGTCGCCAACGTCACGTGCGCGCTGATCGAGGAGATCGCCGGCGGCGAGGTCGCCCCCGGCTATGTGGACGTGTTCCCCGCGCCCAAGACCATCGACAGCATCAAGCTGCGCTTGGCCCGCGTGCACGCCATCTGCGGCGCCGACATCGAGCCCGACTTTATCGAGCGCTCGCTCACCCGCCTGGGCTGCACTGTCGAGCGCGACGGCGAGGACTTTATGGTCACCCCGCCGAGCTTCCGCCCCGACCTGCCGCGCGAGATTGACCTGATCGAGGAGGTCCTGCGCCTGTGGGGCATGGGCCGTGTGACGGCGACCATCCCGGCTGCCAAGAACCATATCGGCGGCTTGACCCGCGAGCAGAAGCTCACCCGCAAGGTCGGCGAGATCCTGCGCGCCTGTGGCCTCAACGAGACCACGACCTTTGGCTTTGCCGCCCCGGGCGACCTGGAGAAGATCGGTATGTCCACCGAGGGCCGCGGCTGCCCCGTCGTGCTCATGAACCCGCTGGTGGCCGAGCAGACCGAGATGCGCCGCTCACTGCTGCCGGGTCTGCTGCAGTCTGTGGCCTATAACGAGGCCCACGGCACGCCCAACGTGCACCTGTACGAGGTCGGCAGCCTGTTCCACGGTCGCGAGAACGCCAGCCTGCCCAAGGAGACCAAGTCCGTGGCGGGTGTGCTCTCGGGCCAGTGGAGCGAGCAGTCCTGGAACATGAAGTACCGCAAGCTGCGCTTCTTCTTTGGCAAGGGCATTGTCGAGGAGCTGCTTGCCCAGTTGCGCATCGAGAAGGTCCGCTTCCGTCCCGTCGAGGGCGAGGGCTACGCTTTCTTGCAGCCGGGTCGTGCGGCCGAGGTTCTGTCCGGCGGCACCGTGCTGGGCTGGGTCGGCGAGATTCACCCCGAGGCGCGCGAGGCGATGGGCATCGATGAGGTCGTCGTTGCCTTTGAGCTCAATCTGGACAAGCTGATCAAGGGCGCCCGCAACCAGGAGAACTACCGCGAGTTCTCGCAGTACCCTGCCGTTGAGCACGACCTTGCTATCGTGGTCGATAACTCCGTGACCTGCGAGGACCTTGAGCGCCGCATTACCAGCGCCGGCGGCAAGTTGCTCGAGGGTGTGCGTCTGTTCGACGTCTACCGCGATCCGGTCCGCGTGGGCGTGGGCAAGAAGTCCATGGCCTTTGCGCTTACGTATCGCTCCGACGACCACACGCTCACCAGCGAAGAGGTCGAAAAAGCGCACCAGAAGATCGTCACCAAGGTGTGCAAGGGCGTAAACGGCGAGGTCCGCGGCTAGGTCCTGCGCTGGATATAGGCCAGCGTCGGCTGCCGCCGAGTCTTACGTGACTGCTGTTTTCGGTATAAGGCACCGTTGAGCCTTCATATATGACACGCGCATTACATAACGGCGTGCTGCTTTGTCGGCAGTGCGCCGTTTTGCTATGATAGCCCGCGGCGTGTTACGAATCTGACAATGCGTAACACTGACAAGGTGATTCAAGCGGCGTTGCAATTCTGTGCGTCGATAACCGGGAGGCGTATATGCACATTCCAGATAACTACCTGTCCCCGCAGACCGATGCCGTTATGGCGGTGGCGATGGTGCCCGTTTGGGTTCATTGCATCAAAAAGGTGCGCGCCACGCTCGATCGCGAGCACATGGCTTTCCTGGGCATCTGCGCCGCGTTCTCCTTCCTGCTCATGATGTTCAACGTGCCGCTACCTGGCGGCACCACGGGTCACGCCGTCGGCGGCGCGCTCATCGCGCTGCTGCTGGGCCCCGAGGCTGCTGCCATTGCGGTTTCGGTCGCGCTGGCATTGCAGGCGCTTCTGTTTGGCGACGGCGGCGTTCTGTCGTTTGGCGCCAACTGCTTTAACATGGCCTTTGTGCTGCCGTTTGTCGCTACTATCGTGTTCCGTGCGCTCAACAGCCGTCTGCACGACAAGAGCTGGGGCACCTCGGTTTCTGCCATCCTGAGCGGTTGGGTCGGCCTGTGCCTGGCGGCCCTGTGCGCGGCAATCGAGTTTGGTATTCAGCCGATGCTCTTTACCAACGCTTCGGGCGCGCCGCTGTACTGCCCCTTCCCGCTGTCCGTGGCTATTCCGGCCATGTTGATCCCGCATATGCTGGTTGCCGGCGTGATCGAGGGCGTGGCGACGGCCGCCATCTACGGTTTCATTAAGAAGACGGCGCCGAGCATTATCGTCGGGCCCGAGGCCGTCGATGGCCAGCTTGCTGCCGAGGGCGCTGCTGCTAAGAAGACCTCGCTGGTCCCCACGCTCATCCTGATCGCCGTGCTTGTCGTGGCCACGCCGCTGGGCCTGCTGGCCACGGGTGACGCCTGGGGTGAGTGGGACGCCGAGGGCGCCGCGACCGCCGTTCAGGAGGCTGGCGACGACAGCCTGCAGGCTTCGGTCGGTCTCGACGCTCCGACGTTTGCCGATACACTGCCCACGGGCGATTATCTTCAGGCCTATTCCGAGGAGCAGGGTCTTGGCTTTGCCGGCCAGGCTGCCATGTATATCCTTTCGGGCGTGATTGGCGTGGCGGTGCTTACCATCGTATTCCGCCTGGTCTCGCTGACGGTCAAGGAAAGCGGTGCTCATGGCAATAGCCGAGCTGCCTAGCTGGCTTGCGGTCGAGCAGCGTTACGAGCCCGCGGGGGCTCGGCATCGTGTGATGCAAAAGAATGTCCTGCACCTGGCGAGCCTGCTTGAGCGGGTTCGCCTGGGTGGAGGCGCGCACGAGGGCGGGTCGATGGTCGACCGCGCCCTTTCTTGCGTTTCGGCTCCGATGCGCCTGGTGGGGATGTTCGTTTGCGTCCTGTGCGTGTGTCTGACGCAGAGCCCTCTGTACCTCATGTTGATGGCGGCTATCGCGCTGGTGCTCGTTGCCGTGCGCCCCGTACGCGGGCTGCGGGCAACCTTTGTGCCGGCGCTTGGCGCTGCAGGGCTCGCGGTGGTTCTGGTAC
>JAXJLC010000311.1:0-2767 GCA_036297365.1 Collinsella sp. | reverse complement strand
GATGGAAGGTATGCGCCCTCCAAGTTTGCCCTTCACGCCCAGACGCCCTTCGGTCACAATGGAAAACGTGTCAAATAGAAAGGTGTTTGCAGATGCAGTTCGATCAGGTGACGGTTATCGGTGGCGGTCTGGCGGGTTCGGAATGCGCGATTCAGCTGGCAGACCGCGGGTTTGCCGTAAAGCTGTGTGAGATGCGCCCTCAGGTGAGCTCTCCGGCCCACCATACCGATCACCTGGCAGAGCTCGTCTGCTCCAATTCGTTTAAGTCAACTCGTCCGGATTCCGCTGCTGGCCTACTAAAAGCCGAGCTCGAGCGCATGGGCTCGGTGCTGCTCGATTGTGCCCATCGCGCGGCTGTTCCCGCCGGTGGCGCCTTGGCGGTCGACCGCGTCAAGTTTTCCGAGCTTGTCGAGGCCGAGGTTGCCGCCCGTCCCAATATCGAGGTCGTGCACGGCGAGGTCACGCAGATTCCCGAGGGTCACGTGGTCATTGCCGCCGGCCCCTTGTGCTCGCCGGCGCTGAGCGAAGAGGTCATGAAGCTCGTCGGTGGCGATGCCCTTGCGTTCTTCGATGCCGCGGCGCCGATCGTCGATGCCTCTACGCTCGATATGGATGTGCTGTTCTCGCAGTCGCGCTACGAGGAGCAGGGGAGCGGCGACTATCTCAACGCCCCGCTCAACAAGGAGGAGTACGAGGCCTTTATCGAGGCGCTCACCACGGCCGACCGCGTGGTGCTCAAGGACTTTGAGGGTGGAGATCTGTTCCAGGCCTGCCAGCCTGCCGAGGAGGTTGCACGCACCGGCAAGGATGCCATTCGCTTTGGCGCCATGAAGCCCGTCGGCCTCACCGACCCGCGTACCGGACGTCGCCCCTGGGCGGCGATTCAGCTGCGTGCCGAGAACAAGGAGAAGACCGCCTATAACCTGGTGGGCTTCCAGACCAACCTGACCTTTGGCGAGCAGAAGCGCGTCTTCCATATGGTGCCGGGCCTGGAGAACGCTGAGTTCTTCCGCTACGGTGTCATGCACCGCAATACCTTTGTCGACGCCCCGCACGTGCTCGATGGCACCTTTGCCGTGCCCGGTACCGGCGTGCGCCTGGCCGGTCAGATCACCGGCACCGAGGGGTACATGGAAGCCGTGGCGACGGGCCTGCTCGCGGCGCTCAACACCTATGCCGAGGCTATCGGTGCCGCGGGCGTCGAGTTGCCGCGTGTGGGCGCCCTGGGTGCGCTCGTGGGCTATGCGACCGATCCTGCCACCGTGGGCTATCAGCCCATGCATGTCAACTTTGGCCTGGTGCCGCCACTCGAGGATGGTAAGCGCCGCAGCAAGCGCGACCGCTACCAGGCCTATGCGGACCGTGCGCTCGAGGCCCTTGATGCCTATCTGGCCACTCGCCCCGATTTGTTTGGAGGCGACCGGTCATAGCCTTTGACCTGTACGACACCGTCGACTCGTTTATCGCCTACATCGCACGTGTCGAGGGACTTTCTCCCAACACGGTGACGGCCTATGGCTCGCGGTTGGAGCGCTTTGCTGCCTGGTGCGAGCGCGAGGATATCGATGCTTTCGCTGCCGACGTGCGCACCATTCGTCGCTATCTTGCCGAGCTTTCGCGTGAGCAGGTGGCTCCCCGAACGCTTGCGGCGCATCTGTCTGCCATTCGCTCGCTCTATCGGTGGATGGCTGCCGAGGGGATTGTCGAGGGCGATGCAGTCTCGGCGATCGCATCGCCCAAGCTGCCGCGTGACCTGCCGGGCGTCCTTACGACCCAGCAGGTCGAGGCGCTGCTCAAGACGCCTGATACCTCAACGCCCGCGGGACTGCGCGATGCGGCGATGCTCGAGCTGCTCTATGCCTCGGGTGCTCGTATCTCTGAGCTCGCAGCACTCAATGTGGAGTCCATCGCTTGGTCCGAACGCACGCTGCGCCTTTGGGGCAAGGGGAGCAAAGAACGTATCGTCCCTCTGTATCGTCGTGCGCTCGAGGCGACGCGTCTCTATATTGAGGAGGGGAGGCCGGAGTTGCTCGCTCGGGCAAAGCGCCGCGACCTCGCTACCGGGCCGCATCCGCTGCTTATATCGGCGCGCGGCAATCGCATGAGTGCCGCCATCCTCCGGCGGCGGTTCCATACGCTGGCGACGCTCGCCGGCATTCCGTCCGACATCGCCCCACATGCGATGCGCCATACTTTTGCGACCGACTTGCTCGAGGGCGGTGCGGACTTGCGCTCGGTTCAAGAGCTGCTGGGTCATGCGAGCCTGTCCACGACGCAGATCTACACACATCTCACGCCCGATCGGCTCAAACGTGCCGTGGCTCAAGCCCATCCCCGCGGCGAATAGTGGCTGAGACGACCCGCGCCGCACTCAGGTGTGTGGTTTTGATTGCGGGTTGGCAGGAAGATGCATTCCTGCTATCATTCATCGGGTTGCTTCACGGCAACATGTTTTTATCACGCACGCGCGGCTACTTCATACCGTGGTGCCCGGGCTTTGGTAGCACATGTCCGGGTTGGTTTTGGAGGATGACCCCGCGCGGAGGCAAACCACAGGAGGTTTAACATGGCTACCAAGATTAATATCCGCACCCTGCTCGAGGCCGGCTGCCACTTCGGTCACCAGACCCGTCGCTGGAACCCCAAGATGAAGCCGTTCATCTTCGGTGAGCGCAACGGCATCTACATCCTCGACCTCAAGCAGACCATCCTCGACGCCGACCAGGCCTACACCTTCGTCAAGAACGTCGCCAAGGGCGGCAACGTG
>JAXJLC010000310.1:0-4296 GCA_036297365.1 Collinsella sp. | reverse complement strand
TCCTTGCTGGTCACGCGGGTGTCGTATGCCTTGGGGCTAAAGCTCACCGGCTTCTCGGACAGGCCGAGCGACAGCCAGTGCGCGCGCATCTGCTCGCAGGTGTAGTGGTTGAGCAGGTCGTCTGCCGGCGGGGGAGGCGTCTGCGAGGACGAGCTTGCCTTTTTGCCCATGTAGAGCAGGTGGTAGCAGGCGCTGACGGTGCTCTGCGTGAGGTTCCAACCCAGGGCCTCCCACATGGCGGTCTGCGCGATGCAATAGAAGTAGATGTTGTCCTGGCCAATGAACTGGTAGATCTGTGCGTCATCCGAGCACCACCAGTCGCGCCAGTCGAGCGAGCTGTGCTGGTAGGTGGGCGCGGGGACCTGCGTGGAATCGGCGGCGGGCTCGCCCATGAGGGTGGCATCCTGGGCGGCGACGCCCTCGGTCACGCCGGCGGCCTTGGCATCGCGTGCGAGCACGGTGCGCGTATAGCTGATGGGAGCCCACAGGCTCTCGGGCCAGCACCAGCAGGTGACGTCGGAGACGCCATCGACCTCGGGCACCGGAACGCCCCAGTCGATGTTGCCGGTGATGCGGAAGGGTACGAGCGCCTTGCCGCTGCGGAAGCGCACGCCGCCGTTGGCGAGCACCGCGTGGGCATCGTCGCGCTCCTTCCAGCTGGGGAAGGTGACGGTAAAGCTGCTCTTGTTGCCCTCGGGCTCCAGCACGGTGTGCTCGGGAAGCTGATCCTCGACGGCATCGAAGGCCTCGCGGAACTTGTTCTGGATGTAGAGCTGAGCCGGCAGCAGCCACTCTTCCATGGTCTTGGAGACCACGGAGCGAACCTGCGGGTTCTGGGCGAGCTTGGCGGTATAGGTCTTCATAAAGTCGAGGTAGGCCGGCAGGTCGAAGTAGAGGTTGTCGACCGGGCGCAGCTCGGGCACCTCGCCGGTGAGCTGGCTTTTGGGCGCGATGAGCTCCTCGGGCTCAAACTGGTGGCCCAGGTCGCACTCGTCGGCATAAGCCTTCTCAGACTTGCAGCCCTGGATGGGGCAGCGGCCGATCACCTGACGGCCGTTGAGGAACGTGCCGGCCTTGGCATCGTAGAACTGCAGCGTGGAGCGCTTGGAGATGGTGCCCTGCTCGTGCAGGCGCTCGATAATCTCGGCGGTCACTTCGTTGTGAATCTGCGCAGCCGGCTCAAGGCCCGAGCCGCCGTAGATATCGCAGCTGATGTTGTAGTTGTTGAGGGTCGCGGCCTGGCGGGAGTGATTGGACTCGACGTACTCGTTAATGGACTTGTCGTAGCCCTCGTTCTCCTTGAGCTTGCGGTAGCTCTCCATGATGGGCGAGCCGTAGCAGTCGGTGCCCGAGGTGAAGATGACGTTCTCGCGGCCCAGACGGTCGCGCAGGAAGCGGGCGAAGAAGTCGGCAGGGACAAAGACGCCGCCGACGTGGCCAAAGTGAAGGCCCTTGTTGCCGTAGGGCTCGCCGGCGGTAACGATGGCGCGGCGAGGCCAGCTGGGACGGTCGTTCATGGAGTATTTGGATGCCATGGGACTCCTTCGCATATGGTGAGAGCGCGGCCGGGCGCAAGGCCTGGCGACGCGGTGGTCAATTCGTGCATATCGTTCGACATTATCGCACATGCGGACGGGTACGTGGCAGGGGCGCTATCCTAAGATGCTATGAATGAGATTTCCAACATACATGCGTTTGAAGACGAGGATTTTCTGCACGCTTGCTTTGTGTGGGGGATGGTCGTAGTCGGCGTGTTTGCCGTGTGCTTGGTGCCGGTGTTTATGTTGCTGGGTGGGCCTGCAGACTTGGATGCGGCTGACGCGGGCGGCTGGATGGCTGTCGTGGGCTGGATAGTCGGCTTGGCTGCGATCTCAATGGCGTCGTTCGCCGTGCACGAGCTGGTGCACGGTGTGTTTTTTAAGCTGCTGGCGCCTGCGGGCGCGAAGGTGACCTTTGGGGCGAATCGCGAGACGGCGATGATCTATGCCTGCGCCGAGGGCGTTGTGTATTCGCGCCGGCGGTACATGGCGGTTTGCCTGGCGCCGACGGTTGTTGTGACGGCGGCGCTTGCCCTGGGGTTTGCGTTTTCGGGCTATCCGCTGCTGTGCTACCTGGCGGCCGGCTTGCATTTATCGGGCTGTGTGGGCGACTGGTATTACGTGCGGACCATCCTGCGTGACCGTCGCATTGTCGCCTGCGAGGACACACCCTTTGGCGTGCGCTTTTTCGCAAGGTAGTCTTTTGGGATGATTTTTCTGGGACGGGGATTAAAAAATCATTGCAGGGGAGGAGATGTTGATGAAGCCGTTGCTGCTGCATGCTTGCTGCGCGCCGTGCTCGCTGGAGCCGGTTCGCCTGCTGCGCGAGGAAGGGTTTGAGCCCACGATTTGCTGGACCAACCCTAATATTCAACCGCGCGATGAATGGCAGCGCCGCTTGGACGAGCTGCGCCGGTGGTGTGCCGATGGCGACATCGAGCTCATCGAGGCGGGGGAGGACCGCGAGCGCTGGGAGGCCGGCGTGGCACCGCTGGGTGCCGATCGGCCCCGTCGCTGTCGCGCGTGCTATGCCTTGCGCTTGGCCGAGGCGTGCCGCGTGGCCCAGGAGCGCGGGTTCGAATATGTGGGTACGACGCTCGCCGTCTCGCCGTATCAGCTGTTCGATACCTGTAATGACGTGTTGGAGCGCCTGGCTACCGCCCGCGGTCTCACCCCGGTCATTCGCGATTTTCGCCCGTATTATCCCGAGGCCACGCGTCGTTCGCGCGAGCTGGGCATGTATCGGCAGAATTATTGCGGCTGCCGATTCTCGGCCGTCGAGGCGGCCATGGACCGCGCTCGCATCCGTGACGAGCGCAAAGCCGCCAAAAAGTAGTTCATTTGGGACGTCAGCCTGCTAGGATGTAGAGCGGACTTTAGCAATATAAGGAGTATCCGACGTGTCTATGCGTACCGATGATTTTGACTATAACCTGCCCGAAGAGCTCATCGCCCAGGCGCCTGCCGAGCCGCGCGACTCCTGCCGCCTGCTGGTGGTGGATCGCAAGGGCTCTCAGGCGGGAACGCCGCTGGAGCACGGCGGTACCGTTGAGCACCGCATCTTCCGCGACATCATCGACTATATCGAGCCGGGCGATGTGCTCGTCATCAACAAGACGCGCGTGATGCCGGCCCGCCTGATCGGTCGCAAAGCCGGCTCGGGTGGCGTGGTCGAGACGCTGCTGCTCAAGCGCCGTGAGGACGTTGACCCGCTGGGCCACGTTTGGGAGTGCCTGGTCAAGCCGGGTAAGCGCCTGAAGCCCGGTGCTCAGATTGAGTATCGCGCCGGTGGCGCTCATGCGCCCGAGGGGGCTCCCGTGGTGCTGACGGCCGAGGTCGTCGACTTTGTCACCGATAGTCGCGGCGGCCGCCTGGTGCGTTTTGAGCCGGCCGGTTGCAATGCCGCCGGCGAGCCGCGCACGCTTGACGAGGCCATCCATGCTGCCGGTCACGTGCCGCTGCCGCCCTACATTACCGATTACGAGGGCGATCCCGAGAAATATCAGACCGTGTACGCCATGAAGGAGGAGCACTCGGCTGCCGCTCCCACGGCGGGCCTGCATTTTACTCCTGAGCTCATGGCCGCTATCGAGGCCAAGGGTGCCAAGTTTGCCGCCGTCGAGCTCGAGGTGGGCATCGATACCTTCCGCTTGGTGGAGGAGGACGACCCCACGCAGCACGTCATGCACACCGAGCGCTACCACGTGTCGCAGGAGGTTGTCGACGCCGTGCATAAGGCCAAGGCCGAGGGTCATCGTGTGATCGCCGTCGGCACTACCGCGGTGCGCTCGCTCGAGAGCGCGTTTGACACGGACGCGCCGGTGTCCGATCCGGCCGTGACGGCGCGCTATTTTGAAGGCCGCGAGGACGGGGCCGATACGCTTGGCCGCGGTGACATCGTGGTGCGCGAGAACGCCACGACGCAGCTTTACCTCATGCCCGGCTCGACCTATCACGTGGTCGACGCGCTGATCACGAACTTCCATGTGCCGCGCTCCACGCTCATGATGCTCGTGAGCGCGCTTGCCACCCGCGACCAGATCATGGATGCCTACGCCGCTGCCATCGAGGAGCGCTACCGCTTCTTCAGCTTTGGCGACGCGATGCTCATTTGTTAGTTACGCGGTTCTACGAACCGCGTAACTGCTCGACGCTGCGCGGGCCGCATTTGGACAATCTGACGTTCAACTTCAAGGGCGCGACCAGAAGGTCAGCGCCCTTTCGTTTCACGTCACCTTGTCTCAAATGCGGCCCGCTC
>JAXJLC010000309.1:0-6119 GCA_036297365.1 Collinsella sp. | reverse complement strand
CTTTAGCACAGTGGAGCGCCGGGCGCGACCGCATCACGGTAAAACTCGAGTGCGCCGCTATGATTTACAGGATGGTTACATGGGGGAGGGCTTATCTCGAGGCTCACATCCGATCCGCCTCGGCCTTCGCTTGTTTCCAGGGGCGCACACGACCGTTGGTGAGGTCGTCATAACCATGAGCGATGGTACGTTGAATGTGATCTTCGCGTTCCTGAATGGTAGTTAGCGCGCGCGTCTGATCAGAAATAGGCTTTACGACAGGCATATGAAACTCCTTACATAGAATCATATGTAGAACTCTATGTTGAGTGTAGCGGAGGGTGGCGTTGGGCGTGTGCGTGCCTGCATTCGTAAGCGCGGTTGTCTGGCAAGTGTGATTTGGGGCGACCTCGTTAAAGTTTCTAAGCTGCGAAAATGACCGTTAACCGGATTAAATTTTGTTGCTCAACATTTGAAACTCTGGGCGTGGTAACTTTTTTACCAACAGGTATGATTATTGTCATGTGCGCCGCGCCTGCCTGCCGGGTTGCGGCGTACTTGTGACAGCTTTTGACACCCTTGGAGCGTGTACTGTGGATGTAACCACAAAAAGCGTTCGGGGGGGGGGTGCTCACCCGCGAGCAATTCCTCCCGCATGAGATGCGCATCGTCGCTGCCCTTCGTATGCAGGGCGCAAGCGACGAGCAGGTCATTGTACGCGTAAAGAGCGAGAACCTCTTTCAATATCCCACGGAGCGCATGGTCGCCAACCGCGCAACCGTGTGCCTTCGCCGCCTTGACGCCATGGTGCCCACGGACGCCGTATGCGCCGCGCGCGGCATCGACCCCAAAACCGCCGTCGAGGCTGCGTCATCCCTAACCAGGCTCATGGCATCCGGCACTCCCACGCAGGCGGACCAGGCCATCTTCTACAGCATGATCTGCCGCTACGATATCGTGCGCGAGCTCGTGCTCGTCGAGGTAGGGGAGCGCCTACAAAACTTCGATTATGCCTTTACGGCGGTTGACCTCAACGCCTTTATGACACGCTTTACCACGGAGTATCCGGACGCGGCCCGCTGGACTGAGGCCACGGTCAAGCGCATCAAGGGCTCGCTCCGCCAGACGCTCCGCCATGCCGGCCTTATCGGCGAGGGCCAGGGCCCGGAGTCCGAGCGCCTGTCACCACTCTTCCTCGATTCCGATGTCGAGCGAGCCTTGGTTCAGCTGGGCGAGCAGTCGCTTATCGCGGCCCTTACCGGCAGGGCGATGATGTAGCGTGGCTCCCGTCAAAAGCGCCGTCGACCCCGTTATCACCCCGGCGACCGATCTCACCACCAATATCGGCATCCATTCCCGCAAGAGCGTCGTGGCGGCGCATTCCCGCTCCGAGCGCGCCTGCCAGGAATTTGAGCGCCGCGCGCAGCTTCTGCGCGAATGCCTGTGCAGCGAGGACTTTTTGGCTAACAAGGGCATAGGCAATGAGATCGGCTTCCACACCTTTTGCTATGACCCCGCGCTGGAGTTTGAGGCGCGTGCATTATTTGACACCCTTTCACGCGATGCCGAGGCCGACAAGCTTCCGTGCACGCTCAAGGTCGTGAACCTTTACGACGCCGTGCTGGCAATTCTCGAAAAGCGCCGTGTCCTCAAGGCTATCCCGCACCAAGAGGAGCGCCGCGGTACCCAGCGCGTGCTCGAGGACGTGGCCAAGTTCGCCTCGCCCGAGAAAGTCGCCGCGTACATCCTTGAGCAGACCGAGCCGCACGCGCCTGGAGACGTCGTTCTCCTCACCGGCGCGGGCGAGGTTTTCCCGTTCTTTCGCATACACACGCTTCTCCACTGCATGCTTGCGGATTTTGATGAGGTGCCTGTGGTCGCCGCCTATCCGGGCAGTTTCAACGGCTCTTCTTTCCAGCTCTTTAACCGTCTGCCGGCCGACAACTACTACCGCGCCATCGATATCTCGTAAGCACGGCTCCCCGCAGACAAGTCCCTGCCGCCGGTAACAACCCTTTGCCATAACGTTCCCAAACCCAAAGGAGCACCCATGGACAACACGATCATTCGCGACCTCTTTGCAAAAGACATCAACCGCTCCATCAACGGCGTGGTCAAGGTCCAGGATTCAAAAGATGGGTCCATCCGCCAGGAGCTTGACGAGTACGTGGTGACGCGCGAGTTGCAGAGGCATTTTGCCACGTTCTTCAAGGCCTACGGCGATGCCATCGATGTGCGCACCGACAAGATCGGCGTGTGGATCAGTGGTTTCTTCGGTTCCGGTAAATCGCACTTCCTCAAGATGCTGAGCTACCTGCTCGAGAATCGCCAGATCGGCGGCAAGAGCGCCATCCGCTACTTTGATGGCAAGATCGTCGACCCCATGGTCGAGGCTGCCATGGAGCGCGCCTGCTCGGTGTCCACGCAGGCCATCCTCTTTAACATCGATAGCAAGGCGGGCCAGTGGAAGCAGGGCGATACGGCTCCCACGGCGCTGCTTCGCGGCTTTGAGCGCATGTTCTACGAGGCGCGCGGCTTCTACGGCGAGGACCTAAAGCTTGCAAAGCTCGAGGACCACATCGATTCCCTGGGCAAGACCCAGGAGTTCCGCGAGGCCTTTGAGCGCGTCAACGGCGAGTCCTGGCTCCAGACCCGCGACACCTACAGCTACTTTGAGGACGACGTCGTCGAGGTGCTGCAGAGCGTGCTCGGCATGAGCGAAAAGGCCGCATGGAACTGGCTTGAGGGTTCTGAGGACGAGGTTTTGGCCCCCGATGTCTTTGCCAAAAAGGTCAAGGACTACGTAGACGCTCAGGCAGCGGCTCGCGGCGGCAACTACCGTTTGCTCTTTATGGTCGACGAGGTGGGTCAGTTTATTACAAACGACCGGGATCCAAGCCTTATGTTGAGTCTTCAGACCATCGTCGAGGAGCTGGGTGCCGCCTGCGGTGGCCGCGTGTGGGTGATAGTCACGAGCCAGGAGGCCATCGACAACCTGAGCCTGCCCGTGGGCAACGACTTTTCAAAGATCCAAGGCCGCTTCAATACCCGCCTTTCGCTCTCCAGCTCCAGCGTGGACGAGGTTATCCAGCGCCGTGTGCTCGAGAAGACCGCGCCGGCGGCCGATATGCTTGCACAGGTCTACGAGCAAGACGCCGCCGTCCTCAAAAACAACTTTACCTTTGAGGGTGGCTCGCGCTCCGACCTTGCCGGCTTCGCCAACTCCAAGGATTTTGTGGCCAGCTACCCGTTTGTGGGCTACCAGTTTAAGCTTCTGCCCGACGTGATGACCGAGGTACGCAAGCACGGTGTTAAGGCCAAACACATGTCCACGGGCGAGCGCTCCATGCTGAGCGCGTTTCAGGAGAGCGCTCAGGCCATCCAGCATGACCAGACTGGTGCACTCGTGCCGTTCTGGCGCTTCTTCGACACAATCTCCAAGGATTTGGAGCACGGCATCATTCAGGTCGTCGTCTGTGCGGAGCGCGCGGCTGAAAACGCAGAGGGTCTTGAGAGCTACGATGTCCAGGTGCTTAAGCTCCTGTACTTGATCCGCTACATCGGCTACGTCAAGGCCACGGTCGAGAACATCTCCATCCTTATGATCGATAGCCTGGACGTGGACAAGCGCGCCCTTAAGGACCGCGTCAAGGAATCTCTCGCCCGCTTGGAGCGCGAGAGCTACGTGGCACGCCAGGGCGATACCTATAGCTTCCTCACCGACGAGGAGCAGGAGATAGCGCAGGAGATCGCACGCACCCCGATCGACAACGCGAAGGTGATTGAGTACATCAAGAAGCGCCTGTTCGAAAGCATCTACACTGCGCGCAAACTCAACCGCGGGGCCAACGACTTTCCGTTTGACCGCTATGTGGACGGCTCAATCCACGGTACCAGCATGGGCGGCATGGAACTTTCCGTGGTGACCATGGCCAGCGATCTGGGCCGTTCGGACGATGCCGAGCTGGCATTGAAATCCGTGGATAAGGCCATCGTGGCCTTGAGCGACGAGGTGGATTATTGGGCCCCACTCGTCAACGCCGCTAAGATTCGCATGTACGCCCAGACGCGCAATCTGCAGGAGCTACCGCCGAGTACCCGCCAGATTGTCGAGGCCAAAATGCGCGAGAAGGACTTTAACGAGAAAGAGGCTGACGCCCTTTTGGCTGAGGCGGTGCTCCATGCACGATGCGCCGTCAACGGGCGCATGATTGAGATCCGTGCTGCCAAACCCGCTCAGGTCTTTGAGCAGGTGCTGGCGCAGCTGTGCGATGTGGTCTTTGAAAAGGCCGACTATATCGGCGCGCCGGTCACGAGCGATTCCGATATTCGCTCTACTCTGGTGGGCAACGTTCAAGTGGGGCTCGCTGGCATGGATGCAGGTAACACGCGTGCACTCAAAGAGGTCGAGGACTACCTCAAAGTGCAGCACCAGCGCCACCTGGATACCGCTATGGGCGATATCCAGCGCCAGTACCAGCAAAAGCCCTTTGGCTGGCGCGAGGTCGACATCGCAAATGTGGTGGCGCAGCTTGTGGTGGAGCAGCGCGCGCAGGTGCTGTTTGGCGGTCAGACGGTTCAAGCTAACGACAGCCGCATGGTGGCGCTCCTGCGCAAGGATGCCGATAAGGCCCAGGTGCGCTTGCGCATGCGCATGAGCGACCGGTTGCTGCGCGCCACGGGCGAACTCATGTGTGACCTGTTTGATCTCAAGACCGTGCCCTCCAACGAGGATAAGCTCGTGGCCGAGCTCAAAGAGCGCCTTGAGGGCTTGCGCGAGGCGTGCCTCGCCATAGCACGCGACTACTACACGGGCATCAAGCCGGCCTACCCGTATCCCGGTGAGGACGAGTGCGAGAAGATGCGCTCGGAGGTGGCCGACGTCCTTAAGGACCAGAACGAGGCCGAGGCGTTCTTGACCACGTTCACCAAGCATGAGGAGCGTTTGCTCGATGCCAAGGAAGACTTTGACAAGGTGGTTGAGTTCTTCGAGTCCAATCAACGAACAGCGTTTGACCACGCCAGGGATTT
This sequence comes from Collinsella sp., assembly GCA_036297365.1. Lineage (GTDB taxonomy): Bacteria > Actinomycetota > Coriobacteriia > Coriobacteriales > Coriobacteriaceae > Collinsella. Next base: position 1,109 of record JAXJLC010000309.1, on the reverse strand, counting down.
CTTGAACCGCACCGAGGGTATCGAGTATGCCTCCGATGACATTCCCGGTGCGGTGGAGAACGTGGCAACGGTTCGTGAGATTCTCAAAGATCCCAAGCCCTACGGCCGTATTAAAGACCTGCAGCCGCTTATGGATCCCGTCGAGGATGACATGAAAAAGCTGTTGGGCATCCGCCGCAATGAGTTTTTGTGTCGCATCGAGAGCGATCTGCAAGACCTGCGGGCGCAGGCCGAGAGTCAAAAGGGCTTTGTCAATCAGGCCAAGGATGCCATAGCAGACGCCGGCACTAAATACGAGTCGTTCAAAAACCGTGCCCACAGCGCTCAAGGTCTCAACGAACTGAGCGTTGTTGCAACTAACTGGGGCGACTGGCTCAGTGCGGCGGCCAACGAGATGTACGACGCTGTGGATGAGGCCCGCGTGCGTATGGACAACGAGCGCCGCACCACCGAGGTCATGAGTACGGGCGAGGTGATCAAGAAGGTCTCCAACAAGGGCGCCGCACCGTCTGCTCCCGTGCCCGCGCCCAAGCCCCAGCGCAAGATCAAGACTGTGCGCCGCGCCGATCTGGCCAAGCCGAGTCGTCTCTTGTCCGCAGAGGACGTGGAGCGCTACGTGGACGAACTGCGCTCCCGCCTTATGCAGGCGCTCGCTGCAAACGACGAGATCCGTATCAACTAACCCGCGGAGCCACCGGTGCCAAAGCGCGCACCGGTGGCTTATGGCGTTTAGAAAGGCTCATCAACCATGAACGATTCTGCTCTTAAGAGCTTCTGCACCTGGGCCCGTACGGAGCTCATCAAAGGCGTGGAGGCGCAGATGGTGCGCTACGGCATCACCGAACCTGCACCCGCGCCCGTTGGGTTCGAGACCGTCAACGGCCTGCCCCTAAGTCCGGCTGAGATTGAGCAACGCGACGAACTGCTGCGCATGCAGGCGGAGGTGGGTCACGAGGCGCTGCGCGACCGTGCGGCCTACACCTGGTTCAACCGCATCGTGGCCATTCGCTTTATGGATGCATGCGGATGGCTTCCCAGCCGTATGCGCATGCTAAGTTGTGCGGACGGCAGCCATGGCAGCGAGGCCGTGGAGAACGCATTGGACGTGG
>JAXJLC010000308.1:0-1798 GCA_036297365.1 Collinsella sp. | reverse complement strand
TTCCAGAACTTCTGCGTGGTCTCGGTGTTGGTCTTCTCGACACTCGGGGCCGACTGCAAAAGCGTTGCGGCGGCAACGGACTCAACATGACGCTGAGCCAGCGTGCGGTTGCCGTAACGGGCAAAGATGACCTCGCCCTGCTCGGTGAGCTTAAAGAAGCAGTTGACCGAACCCTTGGGCTGCGCAAGAACGGCCTTGTTGGCCGGGCCGCCACCACGGCCCACGGCACCGCCGCGGCCGTGCATGAGCACCAGGTCGATATCGTTCTTCTCTGCCCACTTGGCGATGCGCTCCTGCGCGGAGTGCAGCGCAAGCATGGCCGTGGTAGGACCGGCATCCTTGGAGGAGTCGGAGTAGCCCAGCATGACCTCCATGCGGCGGTTGGTCTGGGCAAGGCGCTTTTGCACCACGGGCAGCGTAAGCATCTGGTCGAGCACGTCAACGCAGCCCTCGAGGTCCTCGAGCTGCTCGAACAGCGGGATCACGTCGAGCTCGGGGACATCCTCCTCGTGTGCGAAGGACAGGTGGGCCAGCTCAAAGACGTCGGCCACATGCTGGGCGCTCTTGGTGAACGAGATGATGTAGCGGTGCGCCATCTTCTTGCCGTAGCGCTTTTGGATGGAGCCGATAGCGCGGAAGGTATCGATGACCTCGCGCGTCATGGGCTGCAGGTCGCCATGGATACCGTTCTCGTGGATATCCTTGAGGGCGCGGGCGTGCACCACGGAGTGCTGACGGAACTCCATCTCGACCATATGGAAGCCGAAGGACTCGACCTGCCAGATGATGGTCTGGACCGGGCCGTAGGCGGCACGGACGGCACCGCAGGCAGCAAGCGAACGCTGGACGACGCGCAGGTCCTCCAGGAACTCGTCGGCACTGTGGTACATGGTATCGGTGATACGGCGCACGGTGGCGTTCAGACGGTCGGCCATGACGAGCATGACGGCGCGATGCGGCTCGTGCTCGGAAATCAGCTCGGCGCGGGCCGTGTACCGAGGGCTCATCTCGACCTGATGGTTCCACAGGTTGATGAGCTCGGCAGACGGCTTGCTGTAGGTGGCCTCGAGCGTGAGGTTGCGGCCGATGCGGCGGCACTTGTCCTCGAGCTTGAGCACCATGTGGGTGAAGTACTTGGCGGCGACCTCACGGCTCACCTTGGCGGTGACGTTGGGGTTACCGTCGCGGTCGGAACCGATCCAGCTACCGGGATGGAAGAACGCCGGGCACAGCGGCGGCACGGTACCGGCCTTGTCACCCAGCACCCAGTCGTCAAAGCGACGATAGATGACGGGGATGACGTCGAACAGCGTGTTATCGAAGATGTCGATGATGGTATCGGCTTCCTCGACCGGCGTGGGCTTCTTGAGCGCGATGGGGCTCGTACGCACCAGGGCGTCGATCTCCTGCAGCATATGGCGCTCGTTCTCCACCAGGTCGGAGCCGCCCAAACGCGGACGCTCCTCCAGCAGGTTGGAGATACGGCGAATCTTGCCCTCGACGGCCTTACGACGGGCCTCGGTGGGATGTGCGGTAAAGACAGGGTGGAACTCGAGCTTGCCGAGCAGCTCATTGGCACCCTCGACGCCCATCTCGTTTACCAACTGGTGATAGGCGACGGTGAGTTCGTTGGCGGGATCGACCTCGGTATCGGTCGATGCGCCGGCCTCGCGCTCGCGCAGCTGCGCCACACGGTAGTTCTCCTCCGACAGGTTTGCCAGATGGAAGAAGCTCGTAAAGGCGCGGACAATGACCTGCTGCTTATCGAGCGGCAGGCTGTCGATCAGATCGACGACTT
>JAXJLC010000307.1:0-2442 GCA_036297365.1 Collinsella sp. | reverse complement strand
CGCCGCCGCGAATGCAGACGATGCGCAGCCCACCCTCTCATTCACGGCATCGTTGCGGCTGACCAAAGCCGGTACCGATGCCATCGCGGCGGGAGAAGCGTCCCTGCTGTTCTACGCCGTCAGCACCAAAGACACAGACGCTCATTTCGAGAAGCCAGCCGGATCACTCAGCCTTACACGAGGGATAGAGGCAGGCCCTATTGAAATCGATGCCCACGCGCAAAGCAGGCAACGCATTCTTGCCGACCCGGCGCTTCTCGAAATGGAGTGGAACGGATCAGGAGCCATCGGAATTCTTCCCTCCGCGCTTGACGCCAAGACGTTCCCCTCAAACGACGAACCCATCAACGCAACCATACAAGAAGAGAGCGCGGACAAAGAAGCAGGTGCGGGCGACACGCCGTCGCCGACAAACAGCATCCCAGCTTCTCTCGAAGCACCGAATGAGCCCGCTGCCGTTCCAAACGACCCCGAGCTCGCGGACAGTCTGGGGCTTGCTGATCCTCAAGAAATTGATGAGGGTAACTGCTGCGTGCTTGCCGCGCTCGACCACACAGAGGTCATCGACGCTGCGAACATCGAAGTTGCCGCTGCCAATCAGCCCGTCCGCAAGTCGGCCATCATCGCATTTCCCGAATCCATCGAAGTCGTCTTTTTGCCATCGGGCGAGGTCGTGGCCCCAACACTGCTCACCTTGTTGGGCGCCAAGAATACTCGAAACGAAATTAAAAAGGTCACGGTTGTCGGCCCTGCAACCACCGCCAAGCTACGTCTATACGCCGTTGCTCCAGACGGAGGCAAGACCTTGGAATTCGATGGTGACACACTCCTAGCCTGGCGACGTCTGGACATTATGCAAGACGTCTCGTATCAGATCGAACTCGAAGGGTTTGATCGTGCCCGCGATGCCAATATCATCGCCGCGGCTATTGAATCCCCACAGCGGCTTATGACACTGCGCTTTGACTACTATCCCTATGTCCCGACAACCACCTGAGGCTAAATGCTGCGCATCATTCCTAACACCACTTATATAACGTATTAGATGAGTCGCGATGTGCCTCGCATTTCGTTCTGCTACGATTGCCACGTTGGCATCAATACAGGAGGGCTCATGCCGGGCTTGGGAACAATCATCAACGTTCTGCTTTTAGTTGCGGGCGGTCTTTTGGGATTAGCGGGCGGCCGCTTCATTACACCGCGCATCCAAGACACGCTCATGAAAGCATCGGGGCTGTGCGTCCTGTTTATCGGCCTTGGCGGCACCATGCAAAAGATGCTCCTTATCGATGGGGAGGCGCTGGCGACCACCGGTACCACCATGCTCATTGTCTCGTTCGCCCTCGGCTCGCTCATCGGCGAGGCCGTCAACTTGGAGTCCGCCATTGAAAACCTTGGCGAATGGCTCAAGCGCAAGACTGGCAGTGAGGGCGATAACGAGTTCACCAACGCTTTTGTCTCGACTTCACTCACCGTGTGTATCGGCGCCATGGCAATTGTGGGATCGATCCAGGACGGCCTGCTCGGCGACTGGTCAACGCTTGCCCTCAAGGGCGCACTGGACTGCATCATCGTCTGCACCATGACGGCGTCGCTCGGCCGCGGCTGCATCTTCTCCGCCCTACCCGTCGCCGTGTTCCAGGGGACGATCACGTTGTTTGCCGGCGCGCTCTCCCCCATCATGACCACAACAGCCCTCAACAGCCTTTCGCTCGTAGGCTCCATGCTCATCTTCTGCGTCGGCGTCAACCTCATCCGTCCTCAGACCTTCCGCACGGCCAATATGCTCCCCTCCGTCGTCATCGCCGTCATCTACGCCCTCCTGTTCTAAATCTATCAACACAGCGGTATCTCGAACACCTGTTTGATGCTGTGCTATGATATGAGGTCACCGTAGCTGCGTTCGAGAGGAGGAGCGGTGGCCGACCAGGACATCAAGATGCTCATCGAGCGCATTATGGCCGAGGCCCGGACCCATCAGTCCGCCCGCTTCTCAAACGAAATCTACGCAGACGAGCCGATTCTCAAAACCGGCCGACAGATGCAGAACTTCCTCCCCGACCAGTACCGCAAAATGCGTGAGATATCGCGTTGGCAAGAAGACCCCGAGGGCGGCGCGGGCCGCTGGCTATCGGAGGCCGAGCTTTTCTACCGCCAAGGCTTGCTGATGGCCGATTTTGAGGACGACTGCCCCTACAACGGCACCTTTAAGTCATACTTTCCCACCTACAACGCCATGAGCGACCGGCAGCTGCGCGGCTACTTTACCTGGCGTGCCCAAGTGCGCCGCGGAACCGTCGAGGAAACGTCTACGTCCTTTGCCTTTCTGTATCTCTATGAGCTGATTTGCGGCATTGGCGTAGATAACCCGCTCGATGGTTTTAACAAGATCAAGGCCTTTTGGGATGCCTACCGCGCCTTCGAGCCCGGCATCGACCGGTT
>JAXJLC010000306.1:0-17263 GCA_036297365.1 Collinsella sp. | reverse complement strand
GCTCTGAACGGCACTCGAACCCTTCTCGGTCACGATCTGCGCAATGGCGTTGGCCTTCTGGTTCTCGTAAAACTCGATATCGGCGTGTTTCACGTCGGTCGAGAAAAGCGTCATCATGTCAGCGCTAAACGTTTTGGGGATAACGACGGCAGCATAGTACGCGCCCGACTTAACGCCCTCGATAGCCTTTTCGCGATTGTTGAGCACAACCCAATCGAAGCTCTCGTTGCCGCGTAGGGTGGCGGTCACGTTTTCGCCCACGTTAACCTCGACGGGGATCAAATCGCTCTCGTAACCCTCGTCGGTGTTGACCACGGCGATCTTAAGATTGCCGGTGTTGCCGTACGGATCCCAGCTGCCGGCGATGTTAAACCACGCGTACAGACACGGTACGATAATGAGGCCCATCACGACAACCAAGCCGATCACGGAGCGAGACACGTTTTGGACATCGCGCTTAAACAGATGCAGGATGTTCTTCATTTATGCCTCACCTCCTTTGGAGTGCTTGCCAAGCGCGGTGGTATCTCCATCATTTGTGGCTGTGCTGTCGCTGCCCTGAGATTTATGGTGCGAGCCGATATGCGGCAAGCGGCCCGTGGACTGATCGCCGCCCTTGGCACCACGCTCGCTGGCGTTGAGGCCAAACATGTGGCGGGCGGCAGGAATGGCGGCCGTGTGTTCGCGCATCTCGCGACGCAGGTCCTCATCCGAAAGCGCCGAGATGCGCATCTGGGTATTGAGGCTCGCTCGGATATATTCGATATTGATCAGCCAGCCGCAGATGGCAATAACCGAGATGATCCAAATGACAAGCAGGATGATCTTGCCGTTATTGTCGATATCGAGAACCGTCGACAGGACAAAGAGCAGGACCTGAACGCCCACCACGGCGGCAAAACCGCCCTTGATGTAGTACGGGTAGCGATGTTCAAAGGCGACCGCATGATCGAGCAGTTCGCGACGGTACGAATCGGAATCGAGCATGACGCGCATGGCCGTGCGCAGCGAGTAGCGCTGGCGCGGCAGGTCGTTGGACTCGCAAATCATCATACCGGTCGTGGAGAGCTGTTTATCAAAGAGCAGGTTAAGGTTGAGCAGCAGCGGACGCAGCTGCAGGCCGATAAAGAGCGCCACGATCAAGAACACGCCCAGAATGCACAGGTTAAACAGGTAGTTGAACGAATACATGCCGCCGACCGTCTCGCGCAGCAGATTGATGCCGTAGGTAAAGGGCAGCAGCGGGTGCAGCCACTGGAAGAAGCCTGGCATCATCTCGATGGGGTACATGCCCGACGAACCCGGGATCTGCACGATAACCAGAATGACGCCGATAGCCTTGCCGATATGCTTAAACGTGGTGGACAGCGCATAGATGATATTGACGTAGGTGAACGAGATGGCGATGCCGCCCAGCACGAACAGCAGCGGGCTGACGCACTGCACGCCGATCACCAGATCGCCTACCGTAACGATGATGGCCTGCAACGCGCCCAGGATCACCAGGAGCAACCAGCGGCCAAAGTAGCCCTGACGCGCGGTAAAGCTGCCGATGCCTTCGCGGTCGACCTCGAGCTTGTAGATGGCGATAAGCACGTAGCCGCCCACCCACAGCGCCAGATTGGTATAGAACGGGGCAATGCCCGAACCAAAGCTCTTGACCGGGTAAATTGACTTTGAGGTCAGCTCGACCGGAGATGCCATGAAGTCTGCAACATCATCGACGTCGACGCCCATCAGGCCGGCCAGCTCGCCCATGGACTCGGAGGTCTGTAGCGCCGCGATGTCGTTGGCGGCGGTTGCGAGCTTGTCCTGGACCTTGGCAAGCGAGGCATCGGTCTGGGACAGCGTGGTCTTGGCCTGACCGAGCGTGGCGTTGAGTTGCGAAAGTGTACCGCGCGCACTTGCAATAGTAGGCGTGAGGCCAGACACGATTCCCGTCAGATCACCCGAGACGGCGGCAAACGAATCAAGTGCGCTCGAGGCCTTCGGCAGCGCGTTTTGGCCCAAGTCCGTCTGGGCTTGGCCAAGGTTGGTCGCACCGGTATGAATTGCGTTATTGATAGCGTCACTGGCACCCGAAACAGCCGCTGCGTCATTCGCCATGGCGCTCGACTGCGCGGACAGACCGTCCTTGATGCTCTGAAGCTTTTCATTCTGCTCTCGAAGCAAATCGATGGTCGATACAATGCGCGCGTCAATTTCCTCGGAACCTGTCGACGTGTCATTGGCGAGAATCTCCAAGTGCCCGATAACGGCCTTATTGTGGTCGATCGTCGCTTGAAGAGACTCGAGCGAGTTGTCGATACGGGTGGTCGTAGATGTGACCGCGCCCGTCAGCTTGCCGATGGCAGCGTTCGCAGAGGCCGACGTCTTGGTGAGCGCAAGGTTGCCTTCCGAGAGCGCCTTGGAGAGCGAGGCGATGGAGTTGCCCGCCGTGGTGCGAGCTTCGCTCAGCAGGTCGTTGCCCTGGGAGATCGCCTGCGTCAGCGACGGTGCCTGGCCTTGCAAGCCGGCAAGTGCCGCATCAGCCGAGGCGATAGCGCCACTCGTCTTATCGATGGCGGCATTCATATCGCCAATCGAATCGCGCACCTCGCCCAAGGTGTCGGACGCCTCGGACACCGAACTTGCCAGCGAGTCCTGAGTCTGGGTTGCCTTGTCCTTTAAATCGACACCGGCATCCTTGGCGATACCGGCAACAGTCTTGCCTACCGTAGAGACAAATTCCGAGTTGATCTGCTCCTCGATGGTGTTTGCACCGGTATCGGTAACCTTGGGCGCAATGGCGCTCTTCTTCTCATTGACGTAGTACGTGAGCTTGGGCTGATGGTAGTTGCCGTCGAGCATCGAAACCAGGTTATCCGAGAAGTTCTTGGGAATCACGATAGCGGCATAGTACTCGCCGCTCTCGACGCCCTCCTTGGCATCGGCCGTCGAGTCGACGAAGGTCCAGCCCAGCTGATCGTTCTCCTTGAGCTGATCGACGACCTGGTCGCCCGCGTTGAGCTCGCCCACCAAGTCGTTTTGGGTGCCCCGATCGTTGTTGGCGATGGCAATCTTGATACCCTGGGTGTTTCCGTACGGATCCCAGTTAGCCACGATGTTGTACCAGGCATACAGCGAGGGAATGACGCACACGCCCAAAGTAACCACCAGGGCGACGGGGTTCACGAGCAATCGCTTGATGTCGCGCTTAAAGATCGCAAAGGAGACCTTTGCGTTGGATAGTTTGCTGCCGAGACTCACGCTTGGGCCATCCATCCTGTCGTTGAATCGAATCGTACTATCGACAACCATTGTACGGAGGCGCTTTAGTGCCTCACGGCACAATGGTGCTGAGTTTTGCGGGTAGCAATATACTACGAAGATGAGTTAGCGTACAGATGTACAGTATCCTAAATTTCAGCAGGTCACAAAACCACAACCCGCACAAATAAATGATCCCTTGGGGACGGAGGGATCATTCAAAAGGAAACGAGAGTGGAAAATCTCCCACTTCAAGCCCGCATTCGAGCCAAAAGTGGGAGATTATCCACTCTCGTTCTAATCTAGTTACGGTGCCGTATCCCCGAACTACATCAAGTTGCAAACAGCCGCCGCGAAGGCAACGGGGTCCTCGGGGAGGATGCCCTCGACCAGCAGAGCCTGGTCATAGAGCAGACCAGAGTACTGCTTGATCTTGTCGGCGTCGCCTGCCTTCTGGGCAGCGACAAGCTTGTCGAAGACCGGGTGCTTGGCGTTGAGCTCGAGCACGCGCTGGCTCTTGGGCATGCCGTCGGGCGCGCCCTCGGGTCCCTTCTGGAGCACCTTCTCCATCTCGAGCGAAAGCGGGCCCTCGGTGGTGATGCAAGCGGGAGCATCGGTCAGGCGCGCGGAGACGGCAACTTTCTCGACCTTGTCACCGAGTGCCTCCTTCATGGCGCTAAAGAGGTCCTCGTTCTCCTTGGTGGCGTCCTCGGCCTCCTTCTTCTCATCCTCGGTTGCCAGGTCAAGATCACCGGTCGCGACGTTCTTGAGCTCCAGATGACGATCCTCGACCTCGGGCTCGGCACCGTCGGCCACAGCCTTCTCGGCAGCCTCGCGGGCAGCATCGTCCTCGTAGATCTTGGGCATATCGGCGGCAACGTACTCACGCATAGCCTGGAACGTGAACTCATCCACATCCTGCGTCAGCAGCAGCACGTCATAGCCGCGGTCGAGCACGCCCTTTACCACGGGCATCTTGGCCAAGCGCTCACGCGAGTCACCGGCGGCGTAGTAGATGGCCTTCTGGTCCTCGGGCATGCCCTTGGCATACTCGGCCAGGGTAATCATCTTCTGTTCCTTGGCAGACCAGAACAGCAACAGGTCGGCGAGCTCATCGGCCTTCATGCCATAGCTCGAGTAGATGCCGTACTTAAGACCGCGGCCAAAGTTCTCAAAGAACTTCTCGTAGGCCTCGCGGTCGTTGTCACGCATATCCTCAAGGTCGGCGGTGATCTTCTTTTCCACGCGCTTGGCGATGGCCTTGAGCTGACGGTTCTGCTGCAGCGTCTCACGCGAGATGTTGAGCGACACGTCAGCAGAATCCACGACACCGCGGACAAAGTTGTAGTAGTCGGGCAGCAGGTCGTCGCACTTCTCCATAATCAGCACGTTGGAGCTGTAGAGCGCCAGGCCCTTCTCGTAGTCCTTGCTGTACAGATCGAACGGCGCGCGGCCCGGCACAAACAGCAGGGCGTCATACTCGAGCGTGCCCTCGGCATGGAAGCTGATGGTGCGCGCAGGATTATCAAAGTCGTGGAACGTGGACTTGTAGAACTCGTCGTAGTCCTTCTGCTCGACATCGGAGCTGCGCTTTTTCCAGATCGGTGTCATTGAGTTGACGGTCTCGAGCTCCTGGTAGTCCTCGTACTCGGGCTTGTAATCGTCGCCGGCGTCCTCGGGCTTGGGTTTCTGGCGGCTCTTGGACACCATCATCTGAATCGGGTAGCGCACATAGTTGCTGTACTGCTGAATCAGGCTCTTGAGGCCCCACTCGGTCAGGAAGCGATCGTAGGTCTCGGCCTCGCCGTCGGCATCGAGCTTCTCGTTCTCGCGCAGCGTCAGGATGACATCGGTACCGTGCTCGGCGCGCTCGCCATCTTCGATGGTGTAGCCCTCAAGACCGTCGGACTCCCAAACGTGGGTGGTATCCTCGCCATAAGCGCGGCTGACGACCTTCACGTGGCTGGCGACCATAAAAGCCGAGTAGAAGCCCACGCCAAACTGGCCGATGATGTCGACATCCGAACCCTGCTGCTCGGCGTTCTCGGTCTTAAACTCCTCGGAGCCGGAATGGGCGATGGTGCCCAGATTGCGCTCGAGCTCCTCGGCGGTCATGCCAATGCCGTTATCCGAGATAGTAATGGTGCGGGCATCTTTATCAAAGGAGACGCGAATAGCCAGGTCGCCCTGGTCGAGCTTGACGCTCGGGTCCTGCAGGCTCTTAAAGTTGAGCTTGTCGACGGCGTCGCTCGCGTTAGAGATAAGCTCGCGCAGGAAGATTTCCTTATTGGTGTAGATGGAGTTGATCATGAGGTCGAGCAGTTTTTTGCTCTCGGTCTTAAATTGACGCATATGCAGTCCTTTCGCGCTACCCCCGTCCGCAAAAACGGCCCGGTTGCCCGAGCCGCATCGCAGACCTGCTATGTTCAGACTTAGATTTTATAACCCATTAGCGCGCATATATACATACGGAATCGAAAAACTGTATGTCTAAGCGCTCCGATGCGCCAATTGCCAAGGAGTGTCCCCAGCTGCCGGCAGAAAAGGAACGTCCCTATCTGCCATCTACGCGCTTGGCCATCCAGACATGGGGCTGGCCCTCGTCTTCGTAATCTACCGGGGCAATTTGCGTGTAGCCCGCCTTTGCATAGAGCGGCAACACGTATTCCTGCGCATGCAGCTTAATAAGCTTAGCGCCGGCATCGCGTGCACACGAAGCACTGGCCTCGACGATCGCACTCGCCAGTCCGCGACGACGCATAGCCGACAGCACGGCGACGCGCCCCATAATGTAGGTCTCCCCCGCCGCAACGCCTTCGTCCATGTCGCATGCCGGCAACACCGGGGCCTCTGCGTCAGCCACGCGCTCAAGCTCTTCGGGAAACACGCGCGAGCAACCGGCAAGCTCGCCGTCTACATAGAGCGTCACATGAATGCAGCTCTGATCCTCGTCGATAGCGTCGAACTCATTCTCGTAGCCCTGCTCGTCTATAAAAACGACGCGGCGCACCAACGCCGCGTCATCAAAGCATCCCGTCTTAAGTTGGATATCCATGGCTGCCCTTTCATTCAATGCGAACGTTAGGGACAGATATTAGCGAAAATGAGCTCCGCGCACGCTAAACTTCGCGCGAGCCTTCGCCAGGCAGTCGTAATGACCCACGTTATGGGCATCGCTCGCGATGAAGCTGTACAGGTTCTGATCGAACAGGCGCTGTGCCGGCTTTTTCTCGCGACCAAATCGACCGCCGGCAATAAAGTCCGCCGAAGCCTGCAGCTTGCAGCCCATATCGACCAGGCGCTCCGCCACGCTTACATCCTTTTGAACCGCACGATAGCGCTCAGGATGAGCGATGATCACCTGGTAGCCACGGCACTGCAAATCGTAAATCGTGTTCTCGTACTCTCTAAACGCATACGCATCGGCATGCGTCGAAAGCTCGAGCAGAAACTCGTTGGTCCCATCGAAATGCAAGTGCTCCGCGGCATCGATACCAAGCTCAACGAGCTTTCGATGGTTGACCTCGAAGCCCATCTGGAGCGGAAAACCGTCAGCGTTATCGCGCAGCAGCTCAAAGGCATCCCACATCTTGTCGTAATCAAAATAGGGATCACGGCAGTGAGGAGTGCAAACGATTCTGGTTACACCGGCCCGCTTGGCAGCCTCGAGCATCGCCAAGCTCTCATCGAGATCGGCGGCGCCGTCGTCTACACCCGGCAAGATATGGCAATGAATGTCACGCATAGGTCAGCCTTAATCAACTAAACGTTTGCTCGGTTGGTGAAGATGCCCTTTTTGGAAGTCCCCTGATCGTCGGAGCCCTTCTTCACCTTCTTACCGTCCTTGGTGTAGTAGGAGTAGTAGTACTCGCTGGTCTCGGTCTCGCAGTAGTTCATAACGGTACCGATGAGCTTGACCTTCTCGGACTTCTTAAGCTGACCGATGGCGTTGAGCGCCTCCTCGCGCTTGGTGAAATCCTCACGCACGACAAAAAGCGCACCGTCGGTCAGACTGGCGATCTCGGCAGCATCGATGAAGGTGCCGACCGGGGGAGCGTCGAAGATGACGTACTGGAACTTGGCGGACAATGCCTTTACCAGCTTGGCAAAGCGGTGAGAGACGATGATGTCGGCAGGATTGGGAATATGCGGCTCGGCATCGAGGAAGTAGAAGTTCTTCTGACCCGTCTCGACAATTGCCTGGTCAATGGAGATCTGCTCGGAAAGGACCGCATAGAGTCCGCCGCGCGAACGAACGCCGAGCATATCGGAAAGAGACCTGCGGCGCATATCGGCCTCGACCAGGAGCACGGACTTGCCGCTCGTGGCGATAGCCTGGGCAAGGTTAATGGAAACCATAGACTTGCCCTCGTTGGGAATCGAGGACGTGACGGTGATGGTGCGAATGGGGTCGTCCACGCTCGCAAAGCGGATGTTGGCCAGAAGGGTCTTGGCGGCATTCTGTACAACGAGCTTATCGGTGTTCTTTGCCTTAGCCATGCCTATTTACCACCTTTCATAGCCGGAATTCGGCCAACAACGGGAATGCCCAGGAGCTCTTCTGCCTCTTCGGCACCGCGGATGCGGGTATTGAGCATGTCCGCCAAAACGACATAGGCAACTGCGATAAAGATACCGGCGAGGAACGCGACGGCAATATACAGCGTGCGCTTGGGGCCGCTGGGGGCTTCGGGGGTCTTGGCCTCGTCGATAACGTTGATGCTCTGGGCAGCGCCGACGTTCTGAGCGACCGTACTCACCGAGCTGGCCATGGCCTTTGCGACCTCAGCCGTCTCCTTGGCATCGGTGCCGGTAACCGAAAGCGTAATGACACGCGTGGTGGTCTCGGAGGAAACAGACACCTTGTAGTCATCCAGGTCAGCAAGGCCCAGCTCATTGGCAGCACCGCTCTTAACGCTATCGCTATCCAGCAGCGTGGCGATATCGTTGGAAAGCATCTGGCTCGCCGAGAGATCGTTGTAGCTCATCTGACCGCTATCGTCGGTCTTGGCGAGAATGTACATGCTCGTCGTCGCGGTGTAGGTGTTGTCCATCGCAACGAAGGACACGATGCCCATGGCGATCGCGCAGACCACCGGAAGGGTGATGACCAGCTTGAGGTGCTTCTTCAGCAGCTGGAACAGTTCGAGAAGGGTCATGCAGCTTGCCTTTCATTTCCCCAGTTCGGATTGACAAAACTGTCCGTATGTTATCGCATCTTTTTACCGAGACCAAACTCTATACATAAGAAACAGGCTCTCCTGTAAAAATGTCGGAAGCAATCGTAAAATTGCACAACAACGCCGCACCCGAAAGTCAAATGCGGCGTCTACATCAATACCCATGTTGTATCGCTATGCGAATGGCTCGTCCTGCTGTATGGGAAACGTCACCGTAATGGTGGTTCCCACGCCCAACTCGCTCGACAGATCGAGCGTGGCGTGATGATACAGGGCCGCATGCTTGACAATGGCAAGCCCCAGACCGGTTCCGCCGCGCGCCTTGGACCTACTCTTGTCCACGCGATAGAACCGCTCAAATACCTTGCCCTGTTCTTCAGGCGCGATACCGATTCCCGTGTCGGCGACCGCAAGGAACGGATGGCCTTCGTCGTTGGTGCCGCACTGCAGCGTAACCGTACCGCTGAGTCGATTGTAGCGGATGGCGTTGCTTGCCAGATTATAGATGAGCTCGTCAATCAAGCGCGACACGCCCTCGATGACCACAGGCTTGGTCTCATGACTTATCGTCACATTCGCCTGACGGGCGACCTGTTCAAGACGCTGCTCAACCGCGTAGATGGCACGCGAGAGCTCAATAGGCTCCGTGGACCCAATGGGCACCGCCTCGCCCTCAGTTGCACGCTCGGCCTCGTCCAAGTTAGACAGCGTAAGGATGTCGTTGACAAGCGCCGCCAAACGGCCCGCCTCACGATAGATGCGACCGCCAAAGTTGCGCAGGTCGTCCTCGCCCTCGACCATGCCGTTTGCGATGAGCTCGGCATAACCCGAAATCGCCGTAAGCGGCGTCTTGAGCTCATGAGTGATATTCGCCGTGAACTCGCGGCGCATACGGTCGTTGTCCGCTAGCACCGCCATTTGGCGCTTGAGCTCCTGGCGCTGCGACTCGATACGCTCAAGCATGGGGACCATCTCGGCATAGGCGTGCTCATAGCTACGGCGTGGGTGGTCCAAATCCACCTCTTGCAAAGGCGCGATGATGGCACGGGACTCGCGGCGCGCCATAAAAAACGAGAGTACCGCACCCGCTGCCGCGATAAGCAGCATCGGCGCCACCATCGACAGCAAAATCGCCGCAACGCCAGGCTGGGCCTGCGCCAAGCGGACAACCTGGCCGTTATCAAGGGCGACGGCGCGATACAGCATAATCTCGTCGAGCGTAGAGCTTGCGCGCTCCGCGGAACCCGAACCATTCTCAAAGGCCTCGATGACCTCGGGGCGATCGCCGTGGTTGGGCAGTGTGGAAGGCGACGCCTCGTTGTCGTAGGCAACCGATCCATCCTTGTTAATCAGCGTGATGCGCAAGTCCTCGCGATCGAGGCTACGCAAGAACGGGATGGGCTCCTGCTGCTCGTCGAGGGCGGCAGCAATGAGCTCGGTTTCCTGCGCCAGATTGGCACTCGTGGCATCCGCCAAGGTGTTTTGCACAAAGAACGCACCCAGCACCGTAAACGCCACGATAACCGCCATGGCACAGACAAAGATTGTCACAAAAACGCGGTGCGACAGCGTATGTTTTCCCTGGGGGGCGAAGACCACGGGTTACTCCTCCGATGCGGTGGCCGCGGTGTCGTCACCTTCGGCACCATCACCAGCAGAAGGCTCGGCCAAGCGGTAGCCCACGCCGCGCACGGTCTCGATGGCGCTGGCATGCTCGCCCAGTTTTTGGCGAAGCGTCTGCACGTGCACGTCGACGGTGCGCGAACCGCCGTCGAAGTCCCAGCCCCACACGCTCTGCAGCAACGACTCGCGGGTAAAGACCACGCCGGGCTTGCGCATGAGGTACTCGAGCAGGTCGAACTCGCGCAGGGTGAGCTTAAGCGACTCGCCGGCAACAGTCACCTCACGATGGCTGGGCGAGAGCACGATGTCGCCCACGCTGAGCACATCGCTTGCCTGTTTGACCATGCCGCCGCGACGCAGCAGTGCGCGGCAGCGGCTGGCGAGCTCCATGAGCGAAAACGGCTTAGTCAGGTAATCGTCGGCACCGCCATCGAGCGCCATCACCTTGTCGAGCTCGGTATCCTTGGCGGTAAGCATCATGATGGGCACCGTCGCCGTCAGGCGATCGGCACGCAGTCGACGCATAATCGCCAAGCCATCGGTATCGGGCAGCATGATGTCGAGCAGGACGGCATCGGGTACCCGTCGCGCCACGGCAGCCTTAAACTCACCGTCGCACGAAAAGCCCTCGGCCTCGATTCCCTGCTTGCGCAGCGCATAGACCGTCAAATCCCTGATGTTGTCATCGTCCTCGACGTAATAGATCATGTTGAACCCCTTTGCGGCCGGCATGACCGCATCTTAACCCTAAAGGTACCTTTACTAGATGGTATCAGCCAAAACGTCCCGTCAAATAATCCGCCGTGCGCGGATCGGTCGGATTTTTAAAGAGCTGCGCGGTGGGCGCGTGCTCCACCAACTCACCCAGCAAGAAAAACGCGACCGAATCGGAAATACGCGCGGCCTGCTGCATGTTGTGCGTCACGACCACGAGCGTGCATGTCTCCTTGAGCTCGCAGGCCAGCTGCTCAACCACCAGCGTCGACACAGGGTCGAGTGCCGAGGTCGGCTCGTCCATCAGCAGAATGTCGGGCTGCACGGCAAGCGCGCGGGCGATGCACAGGCGCTGCTGCTGTCCACCCGAAAGACCCAGGCCCGACTCTTTGAGCTTGTCCTTGACCTCGTCCCACAGGGCAGCGCGACGCAGGGAGTCCTCGACCAGCTCATCGAGCACGACGCGGTCACGCACTCCCATGCCGCGAGGACCGTACGCGACGTTGTCGTAGATGCTCATGGGAAACGGGTTGGGGCGCTGAAACACCATGCCCACGCGCTGGCGAAGGCGGCAGATGTCGTAATCGCCCAGGATATCTTGACCATCGAGCGCAATCTTGCCCTCGATGCGGCAATCCTTGATGCCGTCGTTCATGCGGTTAAAGCAGCGCAGCAACGTTGACTTTCCGCAGCCCGAAGGCCCGATGAACGAGGTGATCTGCTTGTCGCGGATCTTGATATTCACGTCCTTGAGCGCATGATGGTCGCCATAGAACAGGTCGAGGCCCTCGACGTCGATGCGCGTCGGCGAGGCGGCAAGATCCTCTGCCGTGGGGCGAGTCGCATCCCCAACCTCGCGCTCGTGCGCGGCCTCAGCCTGCGCCTCCATGAGCTCCTCAAGCTCTGTAGGCTCCATCGCCGCAGCAGCCGTCATACCGCATACCTCCATATCGATATCAATTCAGCAGTATCGATAGTAGGAATCGTGGCTCATACGCACGTGAGCACATTGTCAAGTGTTTGTAAGGGCACGCTGGCTATGCGGCGGGCAGCTCGATGGTGAATATCGTGTGTTCGGGCGTCGATTCGCATGCGATGGTACCGCCGTGCGCGCATACGATCTCCTTGGCGATGGCAAGCCCCAGTCCAGCGCCGCCGCGATTGGTCGCACGCGCCGCATCCAGGCGATAGAACTTCTCAAAGATCACCTTGAGCTTTGCCTCAGGGATGGGATCGCCCTGATTGATAAAGCGCACGCGCACGCCACCGTCGTCCCGGCGTCTGGCCTCGATCGTGATGGTCGAGCCCTCATAGCTATAGGCAATAGCGTTTTTCATGATGTTGTTGAACGCGCGAGCCATCTTGTCGCCATCCACGAGCACCGTCAGGTCCTCGCGAATATCAACTTGGGCTTCCTTATGCTGCTCGTTGAGGATGGGATAGAACTCGTCAGCCACCTGAGCCAGCAGCAACCCCAGATCAACATAGCCGCGCGTGAGCACGATATCGTGGAAGTCAAAGCGCGTGATATCGAAGAACTCTTCGATGAGCGTATCGAGCCGGTGCGCCTTGTCGAGCGCCACGCCCGTAAAGTGCGCACGTTGCTCAACCGGCAGCTCGGGAGCCTCTTGCAGCAGCGAAAGATAGCCCACCACACTGGCAAGCGGGGTGCGTAGGTCATGTGCCAAGTACGTGACCAAATCGTCCTTGCGATGCGACTCGTCACGCAGAGCTTGCTGCACCTTGCGCTCACGGTCACGCACGCGGTTAAGGGCGCCCTCGACCTCCAAGAAGTCGCCGTCGATGTTATCCCAGGTGTCGGGGTGATCGATCAGGCGATCTTGAATACGAGCGGCCAGCACACAATCGGCATGCTGCTCGCCCTGCTCGTAGCCCTGGTAGTACAGGGCGCGGCCACACAAGAACAGCACGCACGCGGCAAGCGCCAGCACAAAGCCAAGCATGTTGAATACAAAGCCGGCATCGAACAGCACCGGCCCTTCGATGCCGCCGAGCGCCATGGCGCCAATCGCCAACGTCATGGCCCACGCGGCGCCGCCAATCACCACGCAGCGGCACACGATCTCAAATCGATCGATCAGCAAAAAGCCGACAAGCAGCACCGCCAAGATTCCGACGATGTTGTCGATGCCAATCAGCAGCAGGCTCAGCAAAAAGAGCAGCACCGTTGCAAGCGCGCGGTTGTCGACGACCGACCTCACGTATTCAAAGAGCCGATCGGGCACCTCGAACGCTTGCCTATCGTCTTTTGTCATATCAAGATCCTCACAAGCGAAAAGCGTTATTCGATGATGTAGCCGACGCCCCAGACGTTTTTGATAAAGCGCGGCTTTTGTGCGTCGTCGCCGATCTTTTCGCGCAGGTGGCGAATGTGCACCATCACCGTATTGTTGGAGCCGGGCATAAAGTCCTCGTTCCACACTGCGCGGAACAGGTCCTCCACGGCCACCACGCTGCCGCGATGCTCGACCAGATACAGCAAGATTGAATACTCGGTGGGTGTGAGGCGTACCGGTGCACCGTCCACCGTTACGGAACGAGCATCGCGGTTGATCTCCAAGCCGTCGAGCTGGAGGGTCGGCGACTCGGCCGCCTGTGCGCGGCTACCGTAGCTGGTGTAGCGGCGAAGCTGAGCGTGCACGCGCGCGATGAGCTCCAGAGGACGAAACGGCTTAACCACGTAATCGTCCGCGCCAAGCGAAAGGCCCTCGATCTTGTCTTGCTGGGCATCGCGCGCCGTCAGCATGATCACGGGATAGGTATGGCTGGAACGGATCGTACGCAGCAGCTCAAAGCCATCGATATCGGGCAGCATGACATCCAGCAGCGCCAGATCGAACTCCTGCTCCAAGATTGCCTTGGCAGCATCGGCCCCGCTATAGGCAATCTGGACATCAAAGCCCTCTTTTGTAAGGTAGATACCAACCAAGTCGGCGATGGCCTTTTCGTCATCAACTACCAAAATGCGCTCGTTCATGCGTGCTCCTCTCGCGCTCCATTATGCCCGAGGGGGCGCCCGTCACACACAACAAGCGTGGGTGATTAAGTCGGCCTTAAGCACCCTTGTGCCCGTTCGGGTGCGGATGTGGGCCACGCACGCACGCGATGATCGCCGACGCCGGCAAACGATATACTCTAGTTCCAGAAGAGACCATCCCGTCGAAAGCGAAATCCGTGAAGTCCCTCACCCCTTTTGCAAAGCGCTCAGCCCAGCTTGCCGCCGGCTTTGTCTGCGCTATCGCCCTTGCCGCTGGCGTGCCCACCGTCGCCGGCGCCCAAGTGCTCACGACCGACAATGTTTGCGGCAAAACCGCCGATGCGCGCGGCATCACGGCCGAAAACCTGCCCGATATCGATGCGACCAATGCCCTCGTCATGGGCAAAGACGGCACCGTCTACTATGGGCGCGGCGCCGATGAGCAGGTCAAAATCGCCTCGATCACCAAGGTCATGACCGCAATCCTAACCGTCGAGAATTGCAAGATGGACGAGAAGGTCACGGTGAGCAACGCCGCAGCCACCGTGGGCAATTCGACCGCCGGCTTGCTCGAAGGCGACAAGCTTACCGTGGAGCAGGCGCTGCGCGGCCTGATGATTCCCTCGGGCAACGACGCCGCCATCGTGCTCGCCGAATATGTGGGCAAGAAGATCGACCCTAAGACCAAAGACGCCGAGGCCACATTTGTGAAGGCCATGAACGAGCGCGCTAAGAAGCTCGGCTGCACCGGTACGCTTTTTGAAAACCCGCATGGTCTGGACTTTGATGAGTGGGCTGGCGATATGCACTCAACCGCACACGACGTAGCGCTGATGATGCAGGAGGCCATGAAAAACGACACGATCCGCGAGGTCGTAGCGAGCGAGGATTCCTGGATCGAGGTCACGGGCGCCGACGGCACCGACCATTCGCATTCCATGGACACGCATAACTATTTGCTGGGCCAAGATGGCAACATCGGCGGCAAGACCGGCACCACCGACGATGCAGGCTATTGTTTTACGGGTGCCTACGACCGCGATGGCGACGAGATCTACACCGTTATTTTGAACTCCACCACCACCGACCAGCGCTTTACCGATACCGCAACCCTTGCCAACTGGTACTACGACCACAAGGTGACGGTCGCAATCGCCAACACGCAGGAAAAGACCGCCAACGGCAACCCGCTTATGGCGCGCATTAGTCAAACCGACTGGACGGATAAGACGATCGACGCCACGCTCGCCGATCCCACGGCGCAAGCGACCGTGTTTTCCCTTGCCGGCGAGGTGACCGAAAAGGTTAGCTACGACGATCTTTCGGGCACGGTGCATGTGGGCGACAAGGTGGGCAGCGTTACGCTCAAGCAGGACGGCACCAAGATCGCCGTCATGGACCTGGTTGCCGACGAGGAAGGCGCAGGGCCGAATCCCATTGAATGGCTGCTCGTGAAGCTCGATCGCTTGGGCCGCCGCATCGACAACCGGCCACTTGCGGCAGAGAGCGAGACCGTCGCCAAGGCTCCTGAGATGTAGGGCTGGGGGAACATTACATTTGAGATTGGAGAGGCGTCCAACGGGGCGCCTCTTTTTGAATACCTCTTAAACGGGATGCGTCAGAATCACCAAAGCGACATTGCTAGCCGTTTACCTTCGCTGTGTCTTTTCGGACCTTGAAAACGGGTCCACCGGGCATGCTAGTAGATCCTTTCGACCTCCTTGGTCAAGGCCCTGAAAAGATCCCCAGCTGAGGGGTCTGCCCCAGAACACAGCGATTGCCAGGCACCCGTTTCTCCGATGGTGCCCGCACTCGTCATAACAAGATCGTCGCTCCGCCTGCGAATGGAGACACTAACGGAGCGGCCATTATGGAACCCATGGATATCGACTTTATTTATGCGCCCATCAGCTAGATAACTAATCATGACATTGATGCTGTCACCATACTCCGGCAATTCGAAGCCGTGGGAATCCATCAATAGCTTCACGTCCTGATGGTAAATGCGGGCCTCGACGACATTCTTGGGCATTTTCCCCGTCTTTGTTGGAGAGCAAAAGCTGATGCTTGGCTCCTCTTCGCTCATGCCTCGGTCAAACCTAAGCATGCACGGGCATACCGACTCAATGGTTCGCAAGGCGTCCGCCGCGACCTTTTCCTCGGTAAACATCTCCACGTCGATGCCGTTTTCTTCCATATAGGCACGGTTTTTACGTTGAAGCTCTAGCCGAGCCGCAGCCTCCCCATCTCCACGCTGTTCCCAATTTCCGGAGTCGGCGACATTTCGATCGAATGTAGAATCAACGGAACATGGCGCTTGCTGTTGAGTCGGATCACTGTCGCCGAGACGCCTTAGCTCGGAGCGTCTCATCAGTAGTGTCACAATATCAAACAGCCAACCAAATCCAAAAAGGCCAAAGGTAAAGAGATATAGAAAGAAGCTACCCCACATCCGTGTATACGCCCTATGAGCGCCCGACCACCCAAGAAGGAAGCATAGCAAAAGCGCCTTGTTTGCCCTGTCAACCGACGTAATCTCTCGAGTGAGAGATTTCTGTTCAGGCTTCGCCAAAGGTGTAATTTCATGCGATGAAACAGTAATTGAGGACGTCCTTGACGCCGAGCTCCGAGCGCCTGATTTAGCAACGGCGCGAACGACATCCCCAACTCCGACGGTCGTTCTGCTGTATACGGCATTGTAAGCAGCCTTCTTCGGATTTTTGATCCACCCCATGCCCTTCTTACCATAGCCGGGGATTATCGCCCGCTTTACCGCGCGCTTCGCTCTGCCGGTCGTTCTTGCCTTGAGTGATGTCTTTAGATTCGGCTTACGCAGCCCGACCTTTACCATATTTCTACTCCATCCCCTCGGAACCCCACACCGGGGTGCACGAGCACGCCTGGGTCTCCCCGTTTTCAAGCGCCCCGTGTTTGCCTAATGTTCACGCCCTTTCGGACTCTAATCCCCAGCCGCCATTCTTGATAATAAAAAAGGGCCCCAAATGGGACCCTTCTTCAAAGTCATACTGGCGGAGAGCTGGGGATTCGAACCCCAGATGCCCTTTTGGGGCATACTCGCTTAGCAGGCGAGCACCTTCGGCCTCTCGGTCAGCTCTCCGTAACAGCCGTTCTATAGTAACCAAACAGCCGAAGTTGGGCAAGGGGAATTTTGAGGCGTTTCCTCTTTTACCTCTCTCCTTGATTATCGACTTCATCCGAACACCTCCCACATTCATCCGTACATGTACGGATGAATGTGGGAACCCGATACCCTGAGGGCCGGACCGGCCGGCCCCGGAAGATCGGAGGACGGCATGTCCGGAAAGAGGAAGAAGGGTTCCGCGAAAGCGGCCCCGAGGGCCTACGGCAGGCTCACCAGGCACGAGCGGGACACGGTCCAGAGGATGCTGGAGCGCGGGGCCTCGTGCAGGGAGATCGCGAGGGAGCTGGGCAGGTCGCCCTCGACGGTGAGCGCCGAGGTGTCGTCGCACAGGTTCGT
>JAXJLC010000305.1:0-8383 GCA_036297365.1 Collinsella sp. | reverse complement strand
CGACGAGGTGCGTGCGGCCCTCTCCGCAGCTCAGTGCGACGACATTGTGGCCAAGCTCCCACAGGGCATCAATACCATGCTCGGCGCCGGCGGGGCATATCTTTCGGGTGGCGAGGTCCAGCGCGTGGCATTAGCCCGCGCGATCCTTAAAGACGCGCCTATCGTGGTGCTCGATGAGGCCACGGCGTTTGCCGACCCCGAGAACGAGGCGCTCATCCAGCGCGCCTTTAGCAAGCTGGCGGCGGGCCGCACGGTCATTATGATCGCGCACCGACTCTCGACTGTAGTGGGCGCAGACCAAATCGTGGTGCTCAACCAGGGCAGCGTGCAGGAGTCGGGTACCCATGCCGAGTTGCTGTCCCAAGAGGGCCTGTATGCCAAGATGTGGGCCGAATACGAACAGGCTGCGAGCTGGAAAATCACTGCAGCGACCGCGGATGCCGCCGTCACGAAGGGAGGCGAGGCCTAAATGTTCGCCTCATTCCAAAAGAAGTATTTCCTATCCGATAAAGGTGTCGCCGGCGTAAAACGTGGCATTTTCTGGACCACGCTCACTAATCTCATTACCATGGCCGGCATGGGCTTTTTATTCCTGGTCATGGCCGGCTTTGTCGAGCATCTCGCCAGCGGGGCTGACCTGCCGGATGCCCTGCCGATCGTGGGCGGCCTCCTGGTCTTTTTCGTGCTGCTCTTTGCCTCTAACTGGCAGCAGTATTACTACACCTACTGCATCTTTTACGAGGAGTGCGGCAAGCAGCGCATGGAAATTGCCGAGCGCCTGCGCAGGCTGCCGCTATCGTTTTTTGGGCGTCGCGATCTGGCCGATTTAACCGAGACCATCATGGGCGATGTCCAGACCATGGAGCATGCCTACAGCCACGTGTTGGGAGAGCTTTGGGGTGCCATTATCGCAAGCGCTATTGTGTTCGTGGCATCGCTGTTCTTTTGCTGGCAGTTGGCGATAGCGGCGTTTTGGAGCGTTCCCGTGGCCTTTGCCGTGCTGTATTTGACGCGCGGTCCCATGGTCCCGGTGTTCGACCGTGTTCGCGCCGAGAAGGTCAAAGTCACTGAGGCGATCCAGGAGACGCTCGATTGTGTGCGCGAGATCCGCGCTACCAACCAGGAGGCCTATTATCTTGAGGGACTCGGCGCCGTGATTGATGTCGAGGAGCGCGAGACCACTAAGGGAGAACTCGTTAACGGGCTTTTGGTCAACTCCGCCTTTGTCATCCTGCGTCTGGGCATTGCCACCACGCTGGTAACGGGTGCCGCGATGGTTGCCTCGGGGCGGGTCGACTTTTTGGTGATGTTTGCCTTCCTGCTTATGGTGAGCCGCATCTATGCGCCTTTTGACCAGGCGTTGATGCTGGTGTCCGAGCTGTTTGCCGCCGAGTCGTCAGCTAAGCGTATGCGCTCCATCATGGAAGAGCCTGTGGCGCGGGGCAGCGAGAAATTTGAGCCCGTGGGCCACGATGTGGTGTTCGATCACGTGGCATTTGGCTATGGTGCGGGCGAGGACGGCCGCGCCGGCGAGAAAGTTCTTACCGATGTGAGCTTTACCGCTAAGGAAGGCGAGGTCACGGCACTGGTCGGTCCTTCGGGTTCCGGTAAGTCTACAGTGAGCCGCCTGGCCGCGCGCTTTTGGGATGCCACCAAAGGCACGGTCACCGTGGGCGGCGTGGATGTTGCGAGCGTCGATCACGAGGTGCTGCTGCGCGACTACGCCATTGTGTTCCAAGACGTGCTGCTCTTTGACGACACAGTGATGGGAAACATCCGCCTCGGGCGTCGTGATGCCACCGATGAGGAAGTGCTTGCGGCCGCGCGTGCCGCCAACTGTGACGAGTTTGTGAGCCGCATGCCGCAGGGCTACGACACCATGATCGGCGAGAACGGCTCCAAACTCTCTGGTGGCGAGCGCCAGCGCATCTCCATCGCCCGCGCGCTGCTCAAAGACGCGCCGATCGTGTTGCTGGACGAGGCGACGGCGAGTTTGGATGTGGAGAACGAGACCGTGGTGCAGCAGGCGCTCTCCCGCCTGCTCGCAGGCAAGACGGTAATCGTGATCGCCCACCGTATGCGTACGGTGGAAAATGCCGACAAAATCGTTGTACTCAAGGATGGTGTGGTTGCCGAGCAGGGCACTCCGGCGCAGCTCAAGGCGGCAGGTGGAGAATTCGCCCGCATGGTTGCGCTGCAAAAGGAAGCGGCTGCCTGGCAGCTGTAGGAAAGGGGACCAAGATTTCCAAAGGTTAACTTTGGTTGACCATAATAGTTCGACTAAATTAGTCTCAAAGCGTGCTCGAGCAAACTAATGAACTCGGGTGCTAAGGCACCATGCCGCGCTTGTGCGGCAAAAGGGAGAAGCAACATGAAGAAGTCGACGTTTAACACCCTGCTTGTCGGTGGCGGTTTTCTGCTTGGCACGGCCGGCATCAAGCTGCTTACCAGCGCTCCGGTAAAGAATGCCTGCGTGCAGGGTATCGCGTGCGGCATGCGCATCAAGAACGGCTACCAGGACATGGTCGAGCAGGCCAAGGCTAATGTCGACGACATGGTTGCCGAGGCTGCTTACATCACCCAGAGCGAGGCCGCTGCTGACGAGGCAGCCGAGTAGCGCTCCCAGGCACAAACTATGAGATTCTCGATTATCAGCGAGATCCCTGGCAGGACCCGCCTTCAGTTGGCGGGTCCTGTGCCAGAGAGCGATCTCGATGCGCTTCTAAAGCTTGGCGGCGACATCGATGGCGTGCGCAAGGTGCGCGTGTATGGCCGCATTGGCCAGATGGCGCTGGAGTACGACGAGCCGCGCCGCGCGAGCGTGCTCGATGCCTTGGGCGCGCTCGATGCTCAAGCTATCGCCGATGCCAAGTCGGGCTACGTGATGCAACTCGAGCCGCGCAAGCACAAGCTCGTCATGGATCTTGCCACACTTATCGGCGCCCACTACGCGCGCCGTTGGTTCTTGCCGACGCCTCTGCGTGCGGTGTTTGTCGTGGCCGGTTACATGGCATTTTTGCGCGCTGCCCTTCATGAGCTGGCACAGCCGCGCCTGACCGTTCCTGTGCTCGACGCTTCGGCCATCGGCATTTCGTTCGTCAAGCGTGATGTCGACACCGCGGGCCAGACAATGTTCTTGCTCAACGTGGGCGAGCTGCTCGAGGACTACACTCGCGCCATGAGCGAAAACGAGCTCATCAACTCGCTGCTCGATGTGCCCGACAAGGCGCAAAAGGTTGTCGGCGACACCGAGGTAAGCGTTGCCGCGACCGAGCTCGAGCCCGGCGATTTGGTCGCCGTGCGCACTGGCATGTCCATTTGCATCGACGGTGTTGTCGAGCAGGGGAGCGCTATGGTCAACCAGGCGACCCTGACCGGCGAGCCGCTGGCCGTCGAGCGAAGCGTGGGCGACGATGTGTTCGCCGGTACCGTCGTGGAAGACGGCAGCATCTTGGTGCGCGTGCGCGCCAACACGGCGCAGACCAAGCTCCGCTCGATCGTCTCGCTCGTGCAGACGGCCGATTCGCTCAAGTCCGAGGGCCAGTCGCACATGGAAGACCTCGCCAACAAGATCGTCCCGTGGAACTTCCTGCTCGCGGGCCTGGTTGCGCTTACCACCCGCAGCCTCATCAAGACCTCGGCGGCACTGATGGTCGACTACTCGTGCGCACTCAAGCTCACGGGTTCCGTCGCCGTCATGACTGCCATGAGCGATGCTGCCAAGATGGGTGTTATGGTCAAGGGCGCCAAGTACTTTGAGTCGTTTGCCAAGGCCGACACCATTGTGTTTGATAAGACCGGCACGCTTACCGAGGCGCAGCCGCGTCTTGCCTGCGTGCTCACCACCGATGGTTGGAGCGAGGACGAGATCCTGCGCCTTTCCGCTTGCTTGGAGGAGCATTTTCCGCATCCGGTGGCGCGTGCCGTGGTCAACGCCGCCCGCGAGCGCGGGCTCGAGCACCGCGAGCGCCATGCCGCCGTCGAGTACATCGTGGCGCACGGCATCGCTTCGTCCATTGAAGGGCGTCGCGCCATCATCGGTTCCGCGCACTTTGTATTTGAGGATGAGAGCGCGTAGCTCGAGTCCGACATTAAGGAGCAAATCGAGTCCCAGATGCAGGGGCTGTCGCCGCTGTACCTGGCGGTCGATGGCACCGTTGTGGGCGTGCTCGGTATCGAGGACCCGCTTAAGCCCGGGGTTCGCGAGGCCATCGCCGACCTGCACGCGTTGGGCGTTAAGCACGTGGTCATGCTCACGGGCGACTCGGAGCGCACGGCCGAGCGCATTGCTCGCGAGGCGGGTGTCGACGAGTTTAAGGTCGAGCTGCTGCCCGAGGACAAGTACGCGTATGTTGAGCGCATTAAGGGCGAGGGGCGCCACGTTGCCATGGTGGGCGACGGCGTCAACGATTCGCCGGCACTCGGTTTGGCCGACGTGGGGCTGGCAATGGGCGGTGGAAGCGACATCGCCAAGGAGGTCGCCGATATCATCCTGACCGATACAGATCTCGCCGCGATCGTGCGCCTGCGCCGCATGAGTCAGGGGCTTATCGACCGCCTGACGAGTTCGTATTCCAAGGTGATGCTCACCAACTCGGCGCTGTTGGCATTGGGTATTACCGGCATGATTACTCCGCAGGCGTCGTCGCTGCTGCACAACGGCTCAACGATCGCCTACAGCCTGGGCAACGCAAAGGCTTACCTGCGCTAGCGGACGTGTTCGCCCACGTTATCTGGCCTGCGCCCAGACGGCATCGGTGTCGTCCGGACGCAGGCCTTTTGCATTTGACCATTTGCTAGCTTCTCTATATAGTATTGCTAGCGGTGCTAGCATTTGAAGGGAGCGGGATCAACGTGGGTGCTGTTAGCGGCATGGCGCAGGTGAACGTTCGCGTGGATCGCCAGGTCAAGGACCATGCGGAGGAAGCGTTGCGGCTTTCGGACAGATCACTGCCCGAGCTCATCAAAAAGGTCGTGGCCAAGGTCGCGCAGGGCGGCGGGCAGTGCGAGAAAGTGCTTGCGGCCGTCGACGACCGGCAACAGACCGTCGCGCACGATACTCCGTTCGCCGCGTCGTGGGCAGCGGCAGACCGGCTTTATGCAGATTTGGGCATCGCTGCGTCGCCCGTATCCGACGATCGCGATTGGGACACAATCTATTCCGAAGCCATGGACGAGCGCTATCGCCAAAAGGGGATGATCCTGTGAGCGGAGCCCCTCTCAAGATCATGGTGGACGCCAACGTATGGGTTGATTCGTTTTGTGTTGACCATGCCGAGTCGCTTGCCGCGCGTGCGTTTATTGGGCAGGCGACGGAGGCGGGGGCATCGCTGTTCTTTCCGGTGCATATCGCTAAGGACGTACTGTACGTTGTCCAACACGAGCTGAAGCGTGGCGTTCTTGCCAGCGGGGGAGCGCTCGACGAGGCTTCTGCCCGCGCGATTGGCGATGCGGCGCTGGCGTTTGTTCGGAATATGACCGAAAACGCTACGGCCGTGGGTGCAGATGCGTCGGACCTTTGGCTGGCCGACAAATACTTAGCGCTCCATCGCGATTACGAGGACAACTTGGTGCTCGCCGCGTGCAAGCGCGCGCAGGTCGATTACTTGGTGACCAACGATCGTAAGCTGCTCGAACATGCCGATCTTGCAGCAAAGACACCTCGTCAAATGATGCCGATTCTTGCCTTGGCCGAACGCGGCGGCGCGGCTATCGGTTGACGCGAACTGTTTGCGGGCCTCTTGGACGACGATGCGCCAAGGGACCCGCGTCTGCTATTTACAAAAGCTCGGCCTTAATGGCGGGACTTTCGGCGAGCTGCTCGGCTGCCTTTTCGTCGGAGCTGTCGAGTGCTGCCAGACTGCGGTAGACCCACTCGTTGACCTGGGTGTTCTTGACGCCTGCGGTCTGCATAAGGGTGCCTACCTCGCGGATTGCTGCGAGCAGATCGGCCTTGGGACCCGCGAGTTCAACAAAGACATCGTGATGTGCTGCGACGCCGCGGTTCTCGCTTACGTGGTCGATAAAGCCCTCGACGGTCTCAAGCTGCTGGGCGAGAGCCGCATCATCGTCAGCGTCCAGCGCGACGAGTGCGTTCGATACCGTGAGGGCGGGATGTCCGCAGGGGACAAAGCCCTCGATGACATCCATGGCTTCGGTAATGGTTAAGCCCAGGCCAACAAGGGCATTGACGAGTTGCTGCTTGGTATCCATAACGGTCCTTTCAACGGGTCTATTTTGCTTGGCGAAAATATACGTGACGCGATCGGTAGCAAAAATGCGAAGTCGTGCGCACATTGAGGTCTTCACAGCTCGTGCATAGAACAGCTGTCCGCTTTCAGGACGTGGTAAGATAACACTCCACAAGCGGGGCTCGCCCCGCATGTTCCTTGAAAAGTCGACGGCTGTTGGGTGCTTGCAGGCCCGATGCCATCCAGACTTTCCCGACATTTGGGGGCGACTGGTTTCGACACGATAGCTCTGAGAGAGGAAGCAAGCCGAGGTCTCCTCGCCTCGTTAAACAGGGGTACCGTCAAATTGAATTGACAACAACTCTTCTTTTGAGCCTATGGCTCTCGCTGCTTAATTTATAGCGGCGCGTCAACCCGGTGATTTCCCCGACACCGGCGCGACGTCATTTTAGGGGAATGCTCCTGCGCACGTAATCGGTATGGCGCGGGCTAAGACCGAACCGGTTGGGATGCCGCGAGCGTGTCGCTGCGCGCAAAGCGTCCGAGACCAAACCAGCGACTGAGCTTGGAGATGCCAATCAGGGGGCTTTCGTGGACCGGAGTTCGATTCTCCGCGCCTCCACCAACTGTTCAGTAGGCGAACACATACGCGTGTTCGTCGTTAGGCGGGCGTTCGTATTGCTCGTCAGATAGAAAGAAGCCGCTCCATACGGGGCGGCTTCTTTGCGTTCTAGGCCTGCGGCATGATCTCCTGCTCGCCGTCCTCGTCCATGTACGGCATGAGGAACACGCCGCCCTGCTCGGTGGTAAGCAGCAGGTACTCGCGGTTGTGCTCGTCGCACACGATTTCCTGGCCGATGCCCTCGGGCAGGTCGTATATGGGGCCGTCCGTGCGGGCTTGCCTCACGGTCACGTCTTGCGCTCCCATGGCCTGCGACGCGCAGCTGGCGGCGGCCAGGACGATGAACAGCAGGACGACCGCCGCGAGGATGGGGCCGCACCCGCCGTTGCGCTCCTCGTCTGCGGGGCTCGGGTACGGCATGGCCTATCCCACCTTCACCAGATAGTCGTCGGCCTCTGGCTTGCCCGTGGCCTTGCCCACGGCGATGTAGCGCGTTGCGCCGCTGTAGCCCGTGTATCGGCCCCACACGTAGCCGTCGGCGATCTTGTACCAGTTATCCAGCGTCACGGTCTCGCCGCTGGAATAGTGCGCCACCTCGGTGCCGCCCAGGCCGGGCGCGTCGCGCACGCGCAGGTAGTCCACAGTGCAGCGGTAGGTGCCGCCGAAGTTCTCGGTCGTGTCCTGCTGCGCAGGCTGCGGCTGCGGGACGGCTGCGGGGGCGCTTCCAGCAGTGATGCCGAAGCATTCCAGGTAGATGCGCGCCAGCTCGTCCAGGTTGCCGTTGAACTTCTCGCGGTCGCCGTCGTTGTCGATGAAGCCGTTCTCGCACAGGCGGTAGTTGATGCCGCGCGCGGCGGCTCGGTTCGGGTTCGCGAGGTCGGAACGGCGCACCAGCTTCTCGGAGCGCCCGGGCATGAACGCCGCCAGCTTGTCGGCCAGCGCATTGTCGTACTCGTCAGGCTCAAAGCCCTCCTTGATGATGACGTGCGCGCCGTGGGCCGTGGCGATGCCGCTGGCGTCCATGTGCAGCTCCACCACTGGCGCGTCGGTGCTCAGGCGGTTAAGCCCGCCGTCGGCGTACCAGTTGCGGGACGTATCGCCCAGCTCGACCTCGGAACCGCCCAGTTCCTTGATTCGCTGGCCCAGGGCGCGAACGCGCTCGGCCTCGGTGCAGCCGCCTGCGCAGCAGCCGGGGTCGCCAGCGCCGTGGCCGCAGATGATGAACAGTTTAGCCATTGCCTACTCCTTCCCGCCTACGGTCACGCCCAGCAGGGCGTCGAGCCACTTGGATGTGATGCCTACCGACTTGAACAGCGTGTAGGCCGCCTGCACGCCGCCTACCACGGCGAAGGCGCACGTGACCCATGCGCCCGGGTCTGCGGGCACGCCGCCCACGAAGCCGGTACGACGCCCGCCAGGAGCGAGCAGCCCAGCGCCAGGATGCGCGCGGCCTTGCCGGTCATGGCCTCGGTCTTGATCAGCTGGACCGCGAACGGCACCAGCAGGGACAGCACGATGGCCGCCGTTGCTTGCATGATGGTCATGTCTTCTCCTTAGTCTCTCGCTGCCT
>JAXJLC010000304.1:0-7469 GCA_036297365.1 Collinsella sp. | reverse complement strand
ACGGTGCCGTGCTGTCGATCGAGGACAGCGGCTCGCGCTTCTCCAAAAACGTGACGGTTGAGGGCTCGGTGCGCGGTTCGCGCGGCGACCTGTACAAGACGCACGTGGCGCTCGACATGGACGAGCACGAGGTGATCGACTACGACTGCGATTGCCCCGCTGCCTATCGCTACCCCGGCATGTGCAAGCACGCCATCGCCACGGCGCTGGCGTACCTGGATGCCAGCGGCATTGAGCCCGTCGAGGGGCTGCGCACGCCGGTCCGCACGTTTACGGCGGCGCCCAAGCAAGCCGCGCGTCCCTCGTCCGCCGCACCAGCGGTCAACCCTAACTTTCCCTTTCCGGCGCCCGTCCCCACGAGTCCCAGCCTCATGGCGGCGCTCTCCGATCTTTCGGACGCGCGCATGGATGAGCTGGCGAGCATGCGCCGCAAGCTCGCCGGCAGTGTGGATCCCGATGCCCCCAAGGCGGTGTTGGAGCCCTCGCTGGTGCCGTATTACAATCCACTGTTTGCCGACCGCTTTAGCTGGGCGCTCGAGCTTCGCATTCGCTGTGGATCGGTCTCCTACGTGGTCAAGGACATCGACGGCATGGCCGATGCCTACGTGCGCGGCGGCACCTTCTCGTACGGCAAGAAGCTCACGTTTGTCCATACGCCCGAAGCCTTCGAAGACGTGTCGACAAAGCTGCTCAACCTTGTCGTGACGACAGTTGCCTATCTCGATGACATCACAAGCTCGCGTTCGGCGTCGTACGACTTTGCCCGCAGTGGTTTTGTCGCCGAGCGTCAGTTGCCGCTGTCCGAGCATAGCATCGTATATGTGCTGGACCTGTTGCGCGGCCAGACCATCTCTTTTGAGCCCGCCTGGTCGCGGGGGACGACGACGCATCGCACCTATGACGTGGCGGTTGAGATGCCTCCGGAAGGGGAGGACGAGGCGCTGTCTGAGCGCCCACCGCTCCTTGCCGCCAAAATCGCGCCGGCGGCTGGTGGCAGCTACGATCTACGCCTGCCGGCCGATGCATACTGCTTTGCTTCGGGCGACGTTGCCTATCTGGTCGACACCCGCCGTGCGCGCCGCGCTGATGTAGCGTTTGCCCAGCATGCGGCGCCGTTCCTATCGCGCTTACTGCCCTGTCGCACGCCGATCCATATCGCTGTCGACCAGGTGGGGGAGTTCTGTCGTATGGCGCTGCCCATTTTGCGCGACTACACCGACCTTACCGCGCCCGCCGTGCTCGATACCGTGGCACCCGAGCCGAGCTTTGCTATGGCGATCGGCGTCGACGATGGGCTCGTGACCTGCAAAATTACGGTTGCCTACGGCGATTGGTCGGCGGATCTCTTTAGCCTGGGCGCTCCGGGCAGCCCCTTCGAAGAGCAACGCCCCGGCGTGCCGCCCCGCGACGAGGTGGCGGAGTTTCGCGTTATGGACACGGCGGCCCTGTATTTCGACTTTTACGAGGGCGGCCTGGCGTTTGAGGAGCGCGACGACGAGAGCTTGTTCCGCCTGCTGACCGAGGGCCTGTCCGCCCTGTCCGAGCTGGGCGAGGTCATGCTCAGCGACCGCCTACGCCAGATCTCGGTGCGCCCTGCGCCCAAGCTTTCGGTGCGTGCCACCGTCAAGAGCGACCTGCTCGATGTTGAACTGGGCGCGAGCGGTCTTTCGGCGGCAGATCTTGCCATCTACCTCGACTCCTACAAGCGTCACCAGACGTTTGCGCGCCTTACGTCCGGCGACATCATTCGTTTGGACGAGGGTGCCCGAGCCGCGTTTGGCCTTGCCGAGGATCTGGGGGTCGATGCTGTTGACCTGCTCGACGGCGTGTCGCTTCCCGCGTCGAGCACCCTGTTCGTCGATAGCATGCTCGCGCGCACGCCCGCGCTCGAGGCCGATCGCGACGCTGCGTTCCGCCGTACCGTCGAGCGTCTGGACACGCTCGGCAAGATGGACTTTACGGTGCCGGCATCGCTCAAGGCAACGATGCGCGGCTACCAGGTCGACGGATACCAGTGGCTCGGCTCGCTCGAACACCTGGGCCTTGGCGGCATCTTGGCCGACGACATGGGCCTGGGCAAAACGCTGCAGATGATCGCGCATATCCTGGCGCGCGTGGAAGCGGGGGACATTAAGCCCACGCTTGTGGTGTGCCCTGCGTCGCTCGTGTACAACTGGACTGCCGAGCTGGAGCGCTTCGCCCCGTCGCTCGATGTGTGCGCCATCGTGGGCGCCAAGGCCCAGCGTCGCGTGCAAATCGCCGGCGTGGCCGAGCATAACGTGGTCGTGACGTCGTATGACCTTATGCGGCGCGATATCGACGAGTACGTCGAGCAGGACTTTGCCCGCGTGGTACTCGATGAGGCCCAGTACATTAAAAACCCGCTCACCCAGGTGGCGCGTGCCACCAAGCGCCTGCCGGCCGGCGTGCGCTTTGCCCTGACGGGCACGCCCATCGAAAACCGCCTATCCGAGCTCTGGAGCATCTTCGACTTTTTGATGCCGGGCCTACTTGGCACGCGCGAGTCGTTTGCCAAGCGCTTCGAAAGCCCGGTCGAGCATGCCGAGGGCGACAGCGCCGCTCGTCTGCAGGCGCTCGTGTCGCCGTTTGTGCTGCGTCGCATTAAGGAAGACGTGGTGGCCGACCTGCCCGAGAAGATCGAAGACACGGTGATGGCGCAGCTTGCCGGAGAGCAGCGCAAGCTCTACCTGGCAAACCAGGACCGCATCGCCCAGCAGGTGCAGCACCGCGAGGCGGGGGAGTTTAAGAAAGATAAACTCAAGGTGCTTGCCGAACTCACCAAGCTGCGTCAGATCTGCTGCGACCCGCATTTGCACTATGCGGACTACAAGGCGGGAAGCGCCAAGCTCGATACATGCATGGAGCTCGTCCACGGAGCACTCGACGGCGGTCATCGCATCTTGCTGTTCAGCCAGTTTACGGGCATGCTCGATATCATCGGCAAGCGCCTGGCCAAGGAGGATATCGCCTTCCTTAAGCTCACGGGTGCATCGTCTAAGGAGAGCCGCGCCAAGATGGTTGCGCAGTTCCAGGCGGGCGAGGTGCCGGTGTTCTTGATTTCGCTCAAGGCGGGCGGCGTGGGCCTTAATTTGACGGCTGCCGACGTGGTCATCCACTACGACCCGTGGTGGAACGTGGCGGCGCAGGACCAGGCGGCCGACCGCGCCCACCGCATTGGCCAGCAGCACACCGTGACCGTGTACAAGCTCATCGCCAAGGACACGATCGAGGAACGCATTATGCAGATGCAGGAGTCCAAGCGCGATCTGGTCAACAGCGTGCTCGGTGGCGACGGCATCTCGTCGGCGCTGTTCACGCGCGAGGATGTTCTGGCACTGCTCGGTGGCGACGGTCGCTAGCTGCGCGCGGGATGGGGCTGCCGAGTCGGACCAGGTCACCGGTTCGTCCTGGCCCGACCGCTTGCCGCGCCCGTTATGTGTTCATTTGCCATGCCGTGGATGGTTCGCCTGCCTTTGGGCATAAGAAGCATCAGGAATATTGGCACATCAGCAAAGGAGAACATCATGGCGAAATTCTTTAAGGACTCCGACGGCAAGCTCGTTGCCGCCCTTGGCGACGGCGTTGCGACCCCTGCCGGCTGCACGGAGCTGACGGCAAACACCGAGGATGCGGCGCACGAGAAGCACGTGCCTGTTGTCGAGATCGAGCGCGACGGCCACGTCATTCGCGCACGCGTGGGCTCGACGGAGCACCCCATGCTGCCCGAGCACTACATCGAGTGGATCGCGCTTGAGGCCGAGGGGCGCCTGGAGGTCCATTACCTCGAGCCCGGCATGAAGCCCACGACGTTTTTCGCTGGCGGCTCCAAGACCGGTACCGTCTATGCCTACTGCAACCTGCATGGGCTGTGGTCCGCGACGTTCTAGGAGCGCGCCCCCGCTCGGGGTATCATAGCTAGCATATGCACATGCGAGCGCCGGCTGCATTATGCGGCCGGCGCTTTTACTACGACAACGACGATTTACGACGGAAAGGGCTGGGCCATGAAGCTCGCACTTGCACAGATCGATATGCGCCTGGGTGACATCGAGGGCATTTGCGGCCGCATCGAGGACCAGGCTCGCCTGGCTCATGAGCGCGGCGCGCGCGTGCTGTGCGTTCCGGCTCCGCTCTTTATGGGTGCCATGCCGGGCAGCCTGGTGGGCGCTGCCGATTTTGAGCACGATATGCTGACGGGCCTGACGGGCGTTGCCGAGCGCATCCAAGAGCTCGATATGATCTGCATCGTGCCCGCTGCGGTTTCGTTTGAGGGCCAGCCCCTGCTTGACTATATGATGCTTAAGGATGGTCGCGTGGTGCCTGCGCGCGCAAGTATTGCCCTGCAGCGCGGTGAGAACAACGACACACGTTGGGCACCGCCGGTGTTTGACGTGGACGGCGTGCGCATCGCCGTGGTGTTTGACCTGGATCGCGAGCTCGAGATGCTGCCGACCGGTGTCGACCTCATTGCCTATTTCCAGTTTAATGCGTTTGACATGACCGATCGCGAGACCGCCGCCGTCGCCGCCGTGCGCAGCGGTGCTTACCGCAAGATCGCCTCCAAGCGCAGCGTATGGTTTGCCTGCGTGGCTCCGGTCGGCGCCTATGACGAGTCGGTGTATACCGGCGGGTCGTTTGTGCTCGACGATTGCGGTCGCGTGGTGGCCCAGGCGCCGTGCTTTGAGGAGAGCCTGCTGGTTCAGGAGATTCAGCGCGGCGTGATGCTCAATGCCCTGGAGGACCATGAGCTGCCCCAGTTTCGCTCCGAGGAGTGGCTGTGGCAGGCGCTGGTGCTTGCCGTGCGCGACAATGCCCGCGCCCGCGGTGCGTCGCGTGCCGTGGTGGCGCTCGAGGGCGATTTGCCGTCGTCCCTGTTGGCGGCGCTTGCCGTCGACGCTCTGGGCCCGCGTAATGTGATTGGCCTGGTGCTGGGGCGCAATCGCATCTTTACGCCGGCGCAGGAGGAGTCCGAGGCTGCCCGCTGTTCCGCTGTTCGCTCAATCGCCGAGCGCCTGCACATTCGCACCGTCGAGCGCGATGCGCCGGATGCGGCGCGCGTGCTCGACCGCGACGTGTCGGCGGGCGATGCCGAACGCCTGCGTTCGCGTGCGCTGGGCCTGATGCTCGAGGATACGGCGCTCGAGCTGGGCGCCATGGCGTTGAGCCCGCTTTCCAAGACTGAGTACGCACTGGCGGCGCCCGCGCTGTCCGGCGGCTATCAGGGCGACTTTGCGCCCTTTGGCGATGTGTATCTGTCGACACTCGAGTTTGTGGCACGCGTGCGCAACCGTGTCTCGGCCGTGGTGCCCCAAGAGCTCGTGACGCTCAACGCGGTGGAGGATTGCATGGATCGCGTGCTGGCGCAAGCGCTCTCGACGCTCGCCGGTCCGGTTGATATGCTCGATCGCGCGGCGCAGCTGCTTGGCGGGCTTGAGCCGGGCGAGGTCGATGGTGCGCTCGAGTCGCACGTAGACCGCAATCGACCTTTCGACGACATCCCGATGGCCGCCGCCAAGCCCGAGGCCTGCTCGCTGCTGCTGATGCTCGTGCGCCAGGGTGAGGCTGCTCGTCGCATGTTACCGACGGTGCCGATCGTTTCGGCCCGTTCGTTTGTCGAGCGCGCCTGGCCGTACATGCTTGCGTGGTCCGATCTGGGGCTCAACGGTAAGGAGCGCATGACGGTTGATTCTCTGGCACGCGCCGAGGTGCGCCGTTTTGCCGACGACGATACGAGTGACCGTATGCGCGGCGAGATGATGGGCTTATTGGGCGAGCTGTTGGGTATTTCACCCGAGCAGATGGAAGAGCTGCGCTCCGAGGACGGTCAGCGTCGTCTGCACGAGGGCATGAAGCGGTTTGAGGGCGAGGTCCAGGACGCCATTGATAAGATGATGGGCGGTCAGGGCGGACCGCAGGGTGGGCCCCAGGGTGGCCCGATGCCGCATCCGCCGGTTGATCCCCGACAATTTCCGTTCTTCTCTCAGAACTAGGTCGCTGCGCGCCCGCCAGAGCGGCAATCTGCCTTTCAATCGTCGGACATGACCGCCAGGTCAATGCCCTCCTCTTTCAAGGCACCTTGCTCGCTCTGGCGGGCGCTCGCTTGCGTATACTCAACCTACAATTCGATCTCGGCTGACTTATAGGGCTAGCGTTGTGTTATTCTAGAACAGACGTTCGTGAATGATGCGCGGGGCCTTGCCTTGCGCTGTGCTTGTGACGAGGGGAGGTCGGCTTGGTTATCTTGGGTATCGACCCTGGTTTGGCCCATACGGGCTGGGGGATTATCGAGGAGCGGCGTGGCGAGGTCCGCTGCCGTGCCTACGGTTGTATCGAGACCAGCGCGGGCAGCCCGCTCGCGGTGCGCCTGTCGCATATCGCCCGCGACCTCAAGGGCGTCGTCGAGCGCTACCGCCCCGATACTGCCGCCATCGAGAGCATTTACTTTGGCGCCAACGTTCGCTCGGCCATCCCTACGGCGCATGCCCGCGGTGCTGCACTCGTGGCGCTTTCGGAATGCGCACTCGAGATTGGCGAGTATACGCCCATGCAGATTAAGCAGGCTGTTGTGGGTACCGGCGCCGCAGATAAACGGCAGGTTGCCTACATGGTGCGCACGCTCACGCAGCTTGATCACGACCCACACCCAGACCATGCCGCCGATGCCCTGGCTTGCGCCATCTGTCACGTTAACCTAAGCCGTACCCGAGCGCTTACCGGCGGCGAGTTCTATCAACAGAGAGGAACCGGATACTGATGATCTCCCAGCTCCATGGAACGCTTGTCGAGGCCACGATGAGCTCGGCCGTCGTCGATGTATCGGGCGTGGGCTTTGAACTCGGTATTTCGGGCAGCACTGCCGCCACGCTGCCTACGCCCGGCGGCGAGGTTCGCCTCTATACCCGCATGCAGGTGCGCGAGGACGCCATGACGCTCTTTGGCTTTGCTTCCAAGGACGAGCGCACGATGTTCGATCGGCTCGTTTCTGTCTCGGGCGTCGGTCCGCGCCTGGCGCTTGCTGTGCTTTCCACCTATACCGTGGGACAGCTGTATTCCCTGGTGATGGCCGAGGACGACAAGGGCATGGCCAAGGTTCCCGGTGTGGGCAAAAAGACCGCCCAGCGCCTCATCTTGGAGCTCAAGAGTACCTTTGCCAAGGACAAGGGCTTTGTTCCGGTCGACGTAATCCCCGGTCAGGCTGCGATGCCGGTCCCCGCCGCCGCTCCCTCGGCAATCGATGACGCCCGCGCGGCACTCCTTTCCATGGGCTTTAGCCCGCAGGAGACCGAGGTTGCCCTGAGCGGGTATGATGGGCAGGATATGCGTGTCGAGGACCTGCTCGGCGCGGCGCTTAAGCGACTCGGAATGGATGCGTGATGTGGGAAGCCGATGACTCTCAGGACTTGTGGTCGACGCCCGGCAACTCGCCGGCGGCATCCATGGCGCACGGT
>JAXJLC010000303.1:0-3165 GCA_036297365.1 Collinsella sp. | reverse complement strand
GGACGAGTGCTACAACTGCGAGTGGTCGACCGAGCTCGAGGTTCCGCAGGCCTTTGCCGAGTACGTGAAGGCATGGTTCGCCTGCCACCTGATTGCCCGCGAGTACGGTCTGGGCAGCCCGGACGGCTTTGTCTTCAACATGTCCGTGGGTTATGACCTGGAAGGCATCAAGAGCCCCAAGGTCGACGCCTACATCGAGGGCATGAAAGACGCCAGCGGCTCCGAGGTTTGGAACGAGTGCCGCGCATGGGCGCTCGCTAACCTGGACAAGTTTGAGCATGTCGATGCCGCGTTTGTCGAGTCCATCCCGGCACGCGTCTCCAACTCCATCACCGAGTCTACCCTGCACGGCTGCCCGCCCGCCGAGATCGAGCGCATCGCGACCTATCTGATCACCGAGAAGGGCCTCAACACCTACATCAAGTGCAACCCCACGCTGCTGGGCTATGAGTTTGCCCGCCAGCGCCTCAACGAGCTGGGCTTTGACTACATCGTCTTCGACGATACGCACTTCCGCGAGGACCTGCAATGGGCCGACGCCGTGCCTATGTTCGAGCGCCTGATTGCCCTGTGCGCTGAGCGCGGCCTGGAGTTTGGCGTCAAGCTGACCAACACGTTCCCCGTCGACGTGACGAGGAACGAGCTGCCCTCCACCGAGATGTACATGTCGGGCCGTTCGCTGTTCTCGCTGACCATCGAGGCCGCCCGTCGCATTACCGAGCAGTTCGATGGCAAGCTGCGCATCAGCTACTCCGGCGGTGCCACGGTCTACAACATCCGCGCCCTGTACGATGCCGGCATTTGGCCCGTCACCCTGGCGACCGACGTGCTCAAGCCTGGTGGCTACGAGCGCTTTAGCCAGATGGCCGGCGAGTTTACCGACCTGGATGGCAAGCCGTTCGCGGGCGTCTCTCTCGAGGCTGTGACTGCGATCCAGACCGACTCACTCACCAACCCGCTCTACAAGAAGCCGCTGCGCCCGCTGCCCGACCGCAAGGTCGCCGGCAAGAGCCCGCTTTCCGACTGCTTTACCACGCCGTGCCGCACGAGCTGCCCCATCCAGCAGGATATTCCCGCCTACCTGGCGGCCGTTGACGAGGGCCGCTACGAGGACGCACTCAACATCATCATCGAGCGCAACGCCCTGCCGTTCATTACCGGCACCATCTGCCCGCATCCCTGCGGCCGTGCCTGCGAGCGTGCGTTCTACGAGCCCGAGGGCGCCCAGATTCGCGCCAGCAAGCTCAAGGCCGCCCGCGAGGCCATGACCGCCGTGCTGCCCAAGCTGCGCGCCCAGGCCATCGCCAACGACGGCGAGCGCAACGTTGCCGTTATCGGCGGCGGTCCGGCCGGTCTGGCGACGGCGTTCTTCCTGACTCGTGCCGGCGTGCCCGTCACCATCTTTGAGGCCCGCGATTCGCTCGGCGGCGTGGTCCGTCACGTCATTCCTGAGTTCCGCATTGCGAGCGACGATATCTCCCACGATGCCGAGCTCTGCCTGGCCTTTGGCGCCAAGGTGCAGCTCAACGCCCGCGTGGAGTCCATCGACGATCTCAAGGCCCAGGGCTTTACCGACGTGGTCGTGGCCACCGGTGCCTGGATGCCCGGCTCTGCAGGCCTGGGCGAGGGTGCCGAGCTCGACGTGCTGGAGTTCCTCGAGGCCGCCAAGAAGGGCGAGAAGCTCGAGCTGGGCGAGGACGTCGTAGTCATTGGCGCCGGCAACACCGCCATGGACGCGGCCCGCGTGGCTAAGCGCCTGGCTGGTGTGAAGAACGTGCGCCTGGTGTATCGCCGCACCAAGAAGCAGATGCCCGCCGACGAGGAGGAGCTCGATCTTGCTCTTGCCGACGGCGTTGAGTTCTGCGAGTTGCTGGCGCCTAAGGCGCTCAACGGCGCTGTGCTGACCTGCGATGTTATGGAGCTTGGCGAGCCGGATGCAAGCGGCCGTCGTAGCCCCGTCGCTACGGGCGAGACCGTCGAGCTTCCCGCCACCACGGTGATCTGCGCCGTGGGCGAGGGCATCGATGCCAGCCTGTACGATGCCGCGGGCGTTGAGCACGACCGTCGCGGCCGCCTTGCCGCCACCTCCACCGGCGTCGAGGGCGTCTGGGCTGCGGGCGACTGCCGCCGCGGTCCTGCCACCGTGGTCGAGGCCATCGCCGACGCCGCCGAGGTCGCCCGTGCCATCGCCGGCGTGGACTTTAACAAGTACGCCGACTGCAACGAGCAGGCCGGCCGCGAGGACACCTGCTACGAGCGCAAGGGGTCGCTGTGCCGCGACAAGCGCAACTGCACCAAGACCCGCTGCCTGGGCTGCGGCTCGGTGTGCGAGGTCTGCTGCGACGTGTGCCCCAACCGCGCCAACGTGGCAATTAAGGTGCCGGGCCTGGCCAAGCATCAGGTCGTCCATGTCGACGGCATGTGCAACGAGTGCGGTAACTGTGCCGTGTTCTGCCCCTATCAGGAGGGTCGTCCCTACAAGGACAAGCTCACCCTGTTCTGGAGCGAGGAGGACATGGAGAACTCCGAGAACGAGGGCTTCCTGGCCGTGGACGAGGACCACTTTAAGGTCCGCGTCGCCGGCACGGTCCGCACCGTCTCGGTCGATGCCGTCAACACCGGTCTTCCCGAGGCCGTCCGCCTGACCATCAGGGCTGTGCGCGACAACTATTCGTACCTTCTTAAGAAATAGGCGAGTCTCTTATGGCCAAATCCATTCAACATAACGTGGCCTACGTTGCCTGCGGAAGCGGCTGCGCCTCCGCAGGCGGCGACGCCCGCTGCAGCGAAGGCTGCATTGGCTGTGGTGCCTGTGTCACGGCCTGCCCCCACGGTGCCATCGCACTGGTCGACGGCGTCGCCCGCGTGGACCGCTCCAAGTGCACGGGCTGTGGCCTGTGCGGCATGGCGTGCCCGCAGCGCGTGATTGCCTTCGTTCCCGGCTACCAGAACATCCTGGTGCGCTGCAACAACACCGATAAGGGCGCCATTGCGCGCAAGATCTGCGACACCAGCTGCATCGGTTGCGGCATGTGCGCCAAAAAGTGCCCTGCCGGCGCAATCCGCATCGAGGACAACTGCGCCCATATCGACGGCGTGGACTGCCTGTCGTGCGGCATGTGCGCCGTCGTCTGCCCGCATGGCGCCATCCACGACCGCACCGGC
>JAXJLC010000302.1:0-1848 GCA_036297365.1 Collinsella sp. | reverse complement strand
GCCTATACCTCGCTAC
The DNA here is from genome assembly GCA_036297365.1 of Collinsella sp. Lineage (GTDB taxonomy): Bacteria > Actinomycetota > Coriobacteriia > Coriobacteriales > Coriobacteriaceae > Collinsella. The sequence goes on along the minus strand of JAXJLC010000302.1, from coordinate 1,832 downwards.
AGGCATTTTTGGGCGCCGAGAACGCGCACGATGTCTCGGTCTTCTGCTGCTTTGATAATGAGGAGGTTGGCTCCGAGACCAAGCAGGGCGCCATGTCGACGTTCTTGGCCGACGCGCTGCGCCGCATTAACGGATCGCTGGGCTTTGACGACGAGTCGTACCATCGCGCCCTTGCCGCCTCGATGCTTGTAAGCTGCGACAATGCACATGCCGTGCACCCCAACCACGCCGAGAAGTGCGATGCCCGCAATCAGGTTGTACTCAACGGCGGCATCGTCATCAAGGAAGCCGCCAACCAGCACTACTGCACCGATGCCTTTAGCCGCGCGGTGTTCCAGGCTATTTGCGATGACGCCGACGTGCCCACGCAGGCCTTCGCCAACAAGAGCGATATGGCGGGTGGCTCCACGCTCGGTAACCTGTCGAACATGCAGGCGAGCATGCACGCCGTGGACGTGGGCCTGCCGCAGCTGGCCATGCACTCGAGCTACGAGACCGGCGGCGTGCGCGACGTGATGTACGCCATCCGTGCCCTCACCGCCTTCTACGAGCGAAACCTAACCATCAACGGCGCCGAAAGCGTGGAGCTCTAAAAACCTGCCAAAAAGGGACAGGTTTATTTTGCCAGGTTTTATCTGGGCAAATGCAAAGGATGAAACCGAACTAGATTGGTGATGCGTAGCCGCCGAGGTGCAATGTGCCTCGGTGGCTTTTTGTGCACGGAGCACGGCTAATACTAATTTATTGCTATACATGCTTTACGTATCTACCATAGTGTTTTATGATAATTCTGAAGTATTAAGGAGGGGTCATGACCACAACAGCCGCTCAGATCAACGTACGTCTTGATGCCGATCTTAAAAGGAGCGGCGACGCTGCTCTCTCCAGGGCCGGTATGACGCCGAGCCAAGCGGTGCGAGCGCTCTGGCAGCTTGCAGCGTCGCTGGCCGATCGCCCCGGTGCGCTCGAGGATATCCTGCTGCCCAGTCGTGCCCGGGCGGAACAGCGCGAGCGCGAAAAGGCCGCCAAACGTAAACTCGAGCTCATGGATCAGGGATCGAAGCTGTTCGCTGCCGCTTGCCGTGAGTCGGGAATCGATATGGTCAGGGCTCAGCCATCGGACGACGAAGAGCTCAAACGGAATGCATATGCGGATCGCTATGGCGAGGAGATGAGCTGGCTCTATGAGTGAGGCTCTAAAGCGCATCTTGGTTGACACCAACGTGTGGCTCGATTACTTCATTCCCTCACGACGTGGTCGTTCGGTGGCGATTGAGTTTTTACGCGATGCATGCACGGCGCAGGTGGATTTGCTGTATGCGGCGACATCGTCCAAAGACCTGTTCTATTTGATTTCAAGTGAACATAAGGCATGGTATCGGCGAGAGCATGGCTCACTATCCCAAGATGCCGCCGTGGCGGCGACATCACTTGCATGGGATTGTCTTAGCGTGCTGTCGCAACTTGCCACGCCGGTACCCTGCGACCTGAGTGACATATGGATGGCGAGCAAGCAGCGTAATCTCCATAGCGATTACGAAGACGATTTAATCATCGCGGCAGCGATGCGCTCCCAAGCAGATTTACTGGTCACCAACGATGTCAAGCTCTGTTCGCATGCGCCCGTCGCAGCAATGAACGTCGAAAACGCAAGAAACTATCTAACAACACTTAAATAGCGCTAGACCCCTCTGGTCGAATAATGGCCAGCGAGAGCCCACAGGTAGGGCCGCGCCAGCAAAGCGCCGCAGGTCGAACAAAAGTCAGCGAGAGCCCGCCGTTTGAGACAAGGTGCCGTGAAATGAAAAGGCGCTGACCTTCTGGTCGCGCCT
>JAXJLC010000301.1:0-1793 GCA_036297365.1 Collinsella sp. | reverse complement strand
GCATTATAGCGATTGCCCTGCTGTTTGTGGTACGGAAACGGTGGCATTCAAAAGAGGTGGGACATTTGTCCCACCTTTGAGTCGTTCTTAGCCGTTATCCGCACACACCGCATTTTGCACAGGCTGAAAGTGCGGCCGGAGCCTGCGCGATGCCGCCCTTTGCCGTCTCGCGCAGCGTGGCCGGCAACGCGTGGCCCACTGAGAGCATGACATGTGCCATCTGGTCAAACGGAACCAGGCTCTTAATTCCTGCGAGGGCGAGTTGTGCCGAACTAAAGGCCGCTGCAACGCCGATGGCGTTGCGGTTTTGGCAGGGCACTTCCACGAGGCCACCGACGGGGTCACAAACGAGGCCCAGCAGGTTACTCAGCGCGATGGAACTGGCGTCGAGCGCCTGCTCGGGCGTGCCGCCGAGCATCTGCACCAGCGCGGCGGCTGCCATGGCGGCGGCGCTTCCCACCTCGGCCTGGCAGCCGCCCTCGGCGCCGGCGACGCAGGCGCTCGTGGTGAGGTTGAGGCCGATGGCGGCTGCGCAGTAGAGCGCGTCCATGACCTGCTCGTCGTCGAGCTGAAGGTGATCGGCGAGCGCCAGCACGCAGCCGGGCACGACACCCGCGGAGCCTGCCGTGGGGGCGGCGACGATCACTCCCATCGTGGCGGAGCGCTCGAGCACGGCCATCGCGCGGGCCACGGCGTCGGTTTGAACGGTGCCCATCAGGCTCGTGCTCAAATCGTTGCGGCCGGTGGCATTGACGAGTTTAGCCTCGCCGCCGATAAGCCCGCCGAGCGATCGCTGTGGATTGACGATGGGGGTCGTGGTCTCCTCGCGCATGACGTCGAGCACGCGGCGCATGGCGGCGACGGCGTGGGCCTCGCCGGTCAGACGCGCCTCGCGCACGGCCATAACGGCGCCGATATTCAGGCCGAGCTCGGCACACGCATCGAGCAGCTGCTCGCCGTCGTCAAAGATCTCCTTTGCCGAAACACCGGGGGAGAGCGACGAGGCAGAACCGGGGAGCTCGATAAAGGTCGCATAATCGACATTGTCGAGCTTGCGCAGCATGGGGACGACGGTGTCGTCGGGCGCGCCGTCGGTCTCAAAGACGGAGTAGGCCTGGCCGCCCACTTCGGTGCGGTAGGTGCGGCAGAAGGCGATGTTTACGTGGGCGTAGGCGAGTAGGTTGGTGAGCGCGGCGAGTACACCGGGGACGTCCTTGTGCGCCACGAAGAGCGTGGAATACATGCCCGAGATGTCGACGCCGACGCCGTTAATGCGGCTGATGCGCATCTTGCCACCGCCCAGGCTCTCGCCGCGAACCTGGGCGGTGGCGCCCGTGTCGTCGACCATTTCGATGTCGACGGTGTTGGGGTGGATGGAGGCGTCGTCGCCTTTGATGTCAAAGTGATATTCGAGGCCCTGCTCGCGCGCGAGGTCGAAGGCCTGCTTGATGTTCTCGTCATCGGTGTCGAGGCCCAGGATGCCCGCGACGAGCGCACGATCGGTGCCGTGGCCGCGGTAGGTGTGGGCGAAGGAGTTCCACAGGCCAAAGGTGACTTTGGTGATGCGGCCTTCCAGCAGGCTGGCGGCAACTTGGGCGCAGCGCAGGGCGCCGGCGGTGTGCGATGAGCTGGGGCCGACCATGACGGGGCCCAAGATCTCGAATGCCGAGGTCGTAGCTAGTGTTTGCGGCTTGCCTGCCATGGGCGCTCCTTTAATCTGTCCCGTCGTCCCGAGGGGCGGGGCATAAGGTCGCCTGCTCGGACAGTCCTGCTCGCACGGAGAGCACATTAAG
>JAXJLC010000300.1:0-8276 GCA_036297365.1 Collinsella sp. | reverse complement strand
TTTCATCTGAACGACTTTGCGAAGCAACCGGAGTGAAGATGAAAACACCAGACCGCCGCGGGGCACCCGCAGACCGCAGGGACGGGAGCAGCTATACTACTCTCAGTAGTTAAGGGTCGCGGATCCGCCGCGTCGCCGCTCTCAACAGGAGGTCTTTGTTTATGGCAGGTCAGAAGCCGGTTGTCGGGATCATCATGGGCTCCAAGTCCGATCTGGGCGTTATGGAAGGTTGCACCGCCGAGCTCGAGGCGCTCGGCGTGCCCTATGAGCTCGTCATTGCGAGCGCACACCGCACGCCGGCGAAGGTCCATGAGTGGGCCTCGACTGCTTCCGATCGCGGTATCAAAGTGATTATTGCCGCCGCCGGCAAGGCCGCTCACCTGGGTGGTGTCGTGGCTGCCTTCACGCCGCTGCCGGTTATCGGCGTGCCTATGAAGACGAGTGACCTGGGCGGTATGGATTCGCTGCTGTCGATGGTGCAGATGCCTTCGGGTGTGCCTGTGGCCTGCGTTGCCATCAACGGCGCCAAGAACGCCGCCATCTACGCCACGCAGATTCTAGGCGCTTGCGACCCCGAGTACCGCAAGGTTATCGAGAAGATGAAGCAGGAGATGGCCGACGCCTAGGCGTTCCGCCGTTTCACCGCAGTATAAGGAGAGCCATGTCCGACTATCAGGGAAAACGATTCAAGGCTTCTCAGATTCCCGATCCGTCGAAGCCGGGTGCTGCCCATGCGGCACAGCAGGGTCGGACATCCTCTCCTCAGCAGCCGCGCGCGCCGCGCCCCGTGACGCCGGCGACGCATCGTCGACAGGACGCGCCAGCCGCATATCGACCTTCATCTTATAGCAACGCTCAGAAGCCGCCCCGGTCTTCATCGCATGCCGCGCCGTCGGATTACACCGAGCCGCCGCGCAAAAAGCGCCGCTCCATTATTCCCATTCTGCTCATCATCATCGGCATCGGCCTGATTGTCGCCGCCGCCGCTATCTTTATCAATGCTCAGATTGGCTATAAACAGGCAAGCGATTCGTACCAGAAAATCGAGAAGCAATATGTAAGCGATAAGGACGCCAGCGGCGTGCCGATTATCGACTTCGATGCACTTGCCCAGACAAATCCCGAGGTTGTGGGTTGGATTTACGCGCCGGGAACCAACATCAACTATCCCGTGGTGCAGACCAACAACAACTCCAAATACCTCAACACGCTGTTCGACGGTACGGCCAATGCATCCGGGGCCATTTTCTTGGATAGTGATGACACCGCGCCGGGAATGGTTGACCAGCAAACCACGATTTACGGACACCATATGAACGATGGGTCGATGTTCAACGTGATTTCGGACACCACCGACCAGGCGACGTTCGACAGCATTGAATATGTGTACTACATCACACGGGATGCTACGTATAAGCTGCGACCACTGGCGACCAAGGTCGTTGAGGACACGTATGCCAAGGCGCGCACGCCCAATTTTGAGGGCGACGACGGGCTCAAGAACTACCTGTCCGAGATGCTCGACGGTGCCTCTGCCGTGGCGAGCGATGCCACCGATCGTGCTGCTTCGGCAACCAAGGTCGTAACGCTTGTGACCTGTCGTTCGTTATCGCTGAGCAACACACGTGCCGTCATGGTGCTCACGCCGGTCGTGGAATAGATAATGGGCTACTCAATGACGGTGAAAGGGGAAATGATGCTCGAGAATGGCAAAACGATGCCTTCGGTTGATGCTTGGCTGCGCGAGGCCAAGGCCGATGCTTCGGCGGCAGGCTGTGGGATGTATCTGACACATAACGGTGTGGTGCGCGCGACGCCCAAGTCCGAGGCACGCGGTGTCGAGACCGATGGCGTGGTGCCGGGCCACAAGGTGGGCGGCATGGTGTTCGGCTTCGATGCTCAGAAGGTGCAGGCTGCTATCGAGGCCACGCGCGTGATGCCGGGTATCGGCTATGTGCGCGTGTGGCTGGCGAGCGGTGAGCTTGCCGTGGGTGACGACATCATGCTCGTGCTCATCGGCGGGGACATTCGCCCGCACGTGGTCGATGCGCTGCAGGCGCTCGTTGGCACCATCAAGAATGAATGCGTGAGTGAGGTCGAGCGCGAGGCGTAAGGCCTCGTCGGCAATCCGAGTCTGTCTATAGCGAAAGCCCGCCGGCAGTTCATGTAGATCTGCCAGCGGGCTTTGATGTGTTGGAGCTATTTTGCTCTGGCGTTTGCTACACGCGTGTGGCGTCCTTGGGGCTCATGGTCATACTCTGAAAACGGTTCTCCATATATTCGTTATCGAAATGCTTGTCATAGAACTGTGCGACGGGAATATTTCGGACGGTTCCGTTGACGCGCTGATACCAATAGTCGAGCGATTGCAACGTCATGACGCCGTCGATCAACATGACGGCGGTCAGGATGACGGTAGCAGAGTAGCGGCGTTTCCATGGAATCATATTGATGAGCTTAAGCAGGCGCGGCAGCAAGACCTTGATCCAGATGAGGCCACCCAGGCCCCACATGCAGGCAAACGGCGTGCATGTGCGTCCCCCGGTCAATACCGCGATGGGATCGGGCATGCCGAATAGCCTAATGTGTGAATAGCTCCACGACACCACGCCAAATGAGGTCTGCATAAACCAGCCTACAAACACCTCGAAAGCGCCGCCGATCAGGGCACTTACCAGGAAAATGATCAGAGGATTCTTTTTATAGAAGCGGTTGAGCGCCATGGTCATGAGCACCGCGCCAAATCCGTAGATGGGGCTAAAGGGGCCAAATAGCATACCGGCACGGTCCTGATAGACGCCGGGATCGACGACGACCATATGCCAGACTTCCTCGAGAATGAGACCTAACACGCTGCAGACGAAGAATACCCAGAACAGGTTGAAGTAGTTGAGCTTGATGTAGCCCTCGCCGGTTTCGTCGCGGCCGAGCATCCCCTCGGCGGCGGCATCGCGGTCGAGCATCTCTTGCAGACGGCGCTGCAGTTCGCGCTCCTGGCGTAGCGTGGGGTCGACGGTGGCCGACAGCGCAATGAGGATGACAAGCTGGACGGCGGGGCGCAGCAGGAAGGGTCCGATGCCCTGGAGCATCACGTCAACTAAAAGCTCCACGACGGTAAATGCGATGAGGACGTAAGACAGGCGGGCGGCATTGCGCCGCTGGTCCTTGATGAGGTCCAGGCCAAAGACGATCAAGATGATCGCGCTTGCCGCCGAGAGCATAATGCCGGCGACGATAAGGCCAACCGCGACTAGGGTGTTATCACCGAGCTTAGCGGCGACGTTGCCGTTAATGAGTGCGGTGATGACCTGCCACATAAAGACGGCGACTGACGGGAGCGTGCCCACGCCAGATAGGGTGCACAGGACTGCGTAGACCTTGATGATAAGGGGGATCTTCTTGGCCTCCGTGGTGCTGGGGACAGTGGGGTCGAGTTGATTTCGATCCATACGCTACCTTTCTCGTCTTGTAGTAGCCTACAAGGATACGCCGACGACCAGCTAAAAGACAGGACGAACGTCCCAATTGCAACAATGTAGCCCCTAGCGCGGGCGAGACACGGCGCACGGGAAGTCTTCGAGGCCGTTGCCCCTGAGAGTGGACTACCCAATAAAATGTTTGGTCGCAAAACGGATAATAAGCTCGGTGGGCTTTTAAAAAGCGCTGCTCATGCGCGGGGGAGCGCGTCGCGCCGTGCGTATAATAAGGCGGGTAACGCCAAAATACGAGGCTCTGAGGGGATGCCATGTCTCAAGAAACCATCCGCGCGGCCGAGCGTGCCGCGGGACAGGTGAACGCCATGTCGACGTATGATCCGGACTCTGACCAGCTGCATGAGGAATGCGGCGTTTTTGGTGTCTGGGCGCCCGATCGCGACGTGGCTCGACTGACGTACTTTGGCCTGCGTGCACTGCAGCATCGCGGCCAAGAATCGGCGGGAATCGCCGTTGGTGACGGCGGTACGGTTATGGTCCGCAAGGATCTGGGCCTGCTCGACCGCGTGTTCTCCAATGCCGACTTGTCGACGCTCTCCGGTCAGCTGGCCGTGGGTCATGTGCGCTACGGCACCGCCGGCGCCAAGAGCTGGGAAGCCTCTCAGCCGCACCTCTCTACCATCAATAGCGTCATTATCGCGCTCGCGCACAACGGCACCCTCGTCAACACCGACGAGCTGCGTCGCCAGCTGATCGAGCTGGGCGTACCGTTCCTCTCCAACTCGGATTCCGAGGTCGCGACCAAACTCATCGGCTACTTTACTCAGCGTACTGGCCATCTGCGCGAGGGCATTCGCAAGACCATGGAGCTCGTGCGCGGCGGCTACGCCATGACGCTCATCAACGAGCAGGCGCTCTACGCATTCCGCGATCCGCACGGCATTCGCCCGCTCGTGCTGGGCAAGCTGGTGGATGAGGGCCTGGACCAGGCCGATGCCGCATCCGTTTCGCAGCTGCCGTCGCAGGACGGCGCCGCGACGGTCGACGCCACCACCCATGTCACGCGCGCCGGCGGCTGGGTCGTTGCCTCCGAGACCTGCGCGCTCGATATCGTGGGCGCCGAGTACGTCCGCGACGTCCGTCCCGGTGAGATTTTGCGCATCAGCGCCGAGGGCCTTGTGTCCGAGCAGGGCGTGCCTGCCGCCGAAGAGCCTGCTAACTGCATTTTTGAGCAGGTCTACTTTGCTCGCCCCGATTCCATCATGAACGGCAAGAGCGTCTACGCCTGCCGTTATGACATGGGTCGTCAGCTGGCACATGAGGAGCCCGTCGAGGCCGACCTGGTCATCGGCGTGCCCGACTCCGGCCTGCCGCCCGCGGAGGGCTATTCGCACGAGAGCGGTATTCCCTTTGGCGAGGGTCTTATCAAGAACCGCTACGTGGGCCGTACGTTTATCGAGCCTACGCAGGAGTTGCGCGCCATGGGCGTGCGCATGAAGCTTAACCCGCTGCGCGACAACATCGAGGGCAAGCGCCTCGTCGTGATCGACGACTCCATCGTGCGTGGCACCACTATGGTGCAGCTCGTCAAGATGCTGCGCAACGCCGGCGCCAAGGAGATTCATATCCGCATCAACTCGCCCGAGGTCATCTGGCCGTGCTTCTACGGTATCGATACCGACGTGCAGTCGCAGCTTATCAGCGCCAACAAGACGGTCGACGAGATTTGCGAGTATATCGGCGCCGATTCGCTGGCCTTCCTTTCGGTCGAGGGCCTGCTTAAGGTCATGCCCAAGGGCGGTTACTGCGATGCGTGCTTTACCGGCCGCTACCCCGTGGCGATTCCCGAGAGCTTTGGCCGCGATAAGTTTATGGAGGGCTTTAAGCCCCGCAACCTGGATAAGCCGCTGCACTTTGACGACGACGCCGTGGTCGAGAAATACGACGACCGCAGCTGGGAAGAGGAGCACGGCGAGGCCTAAAGCCTGCCATGTAGGGACAGGTTTATTCTGGTAGGTTTTACCTGCTGTTTTGTTGATATGACGGCGTGTGCTGTTATGGCACACGCCGAAATGAACGCAACTATGAGCACCGTTTGGCGCCCGCGCGGCGCCACGGTAGTGGGAGAGGAAGGCTCAGATGAGCGACAGCAAGCATGTGACGTATGAGGATGCCGGCGTCGATACCGCTGAGGGCGGCCGCGCCGTCGACGCTATTAAGCAAATGGTTAAGGACACCAACCGTCCCGAGGTCATCGGCGGCATCGGTGGCTTCGGTGGCCTGTTCTCGGCCGCCGCGCTTAAGGATATGGAAGACCCGATTCTGATCAGCGGTACCGACGGCGTGGGCACCAAGCTCGTGCTCGCTCAGATCATGGACCGTCACGAGACGGTGGGCCAGGACCTGGTCGCCATGTGCGTCAACGACATTTTGGCTTCGGGCGCCGAGCCGCTGTTCTTCCTGGACTACGTTGCCATCGGCCACATCGAGGCCGAGCACATGGCAAAGATCATCAAGGGCGTGGCCGACGGCTGCAAGCTCGCGGGCTGCGCGCTCGTGGGCGGCGAGATGGCCGAGCACCCGGGCGTCATGGCTCCGGCCGACTACGACCTTGCCGGCTTTACCGTGGGCGTCGTCGACCGTCCCAAGATGCTCGACCCCGCGAATGTCCGTCCCGGCGACGTGATCCTGGGCCTGCCTTCCACCGGCGTGCACTCCAACGGCTACTCGCTCGTGCGCAAGGTCATCGGCGTCGACGGCATTAAGCCGGGCACGCCCGAGGCCGCCGCTAAGGCCGAAGAGCTGAGCCGCCCGCTCGAGGAGCTCGGTGGCGCATCGCTGGCTGACGCTCTGCTGGCCCCCACGCGCATCTACGTCAAGCCTATTCTGGAGCTGCTGCGCGGTGGCGCTCCGGTGCACGCCATCGCCCACATCACTGGCGGCGGTATTACCGAGAACCTCAACCGCGCGCTCGCCGACGACGTCGACGCCGTGGTCACCCGCAACGGTGCCGAGATGGGTTGGGACGTTCCGCCCGTCATCACCTATGTGTCGCGCCAGGCCGAGCTCGCGCCCAATGAGGCATGCAAGACCTTCAACATGGGCGTTGGCCTGTGCCTGATCGTCGCCCCCGAGGACGAGGCCGCGGTGACCGAGGCTCTGGTCGCGCTGGGCGAGAAGCCGTTCCGCGTGGGCGAGTGCGTCGAGGGTTCCGGTAAGGTCGTGTACTCCGATGAGCGCTAACGAGCAGATGACTGCCGCCGAGGGCCTGGATTTTGTGCCCTATACCCGTCCGACCGGCACCGATACGGCCGAGCCGCTCAAGATCGGTGTGCTCATCAGCGGTTCGGGTACCAACCTGCAGGCGCTGATCGATCTGATCGCTGCCGGCAAACTCAACGCTTCGATTGAGCTTGTGGTGTCGAGCCGTCCTTCGGCTAAGGGTTTGCTGCGCGCTGAGCGCGCGGGCATCCAGACGCTCACGCTGTCTAAGGATGTCTATGCCGACCCTATTGCCGCCGACGAGATCATCGCGCACGAGCTTCTCGAGCGCGGCTGCGAGTATGTGGTCATGGCCGGCTACATGCGCATGGTGCACACGCCTCTGCTGGCGGCGTTTCCCAACCGCGTGGTCAATCTGCATCCGGCGCTGCTGCCGAGCTTTACCGGTGCGCATGCGATCGACGATGCCTTTGCGCGCGGTGTCAAGGTGACTGGCGTGACCGTGCATTTTGCCAACGGGATCTACGACAACGGCCCCATCATCGCCCAGCGCGCGCTGGCTGTTGAGGAGGGCTGGGATGTCGACACGCTCGAGGAGCACATCCACGCGATTGAGCACGTGCTGTACCCCGAGGTCGTGCAGATGCTCGCCGACGGCCGCGTCCACGTGCTGGAGAGCGGCAAGGTCGCAATTGACGCGCCTCGCGGCTAGCGGTGCACAGTACAATTTAGCCGAGTAGTCAGGGTGGTCATTGGCGCCAAGGCGCGCGTGGCCACCTTTTGTTTTGGGTAGTCATCGGGGATGGTCTTTAACGACTAGTCATTCAAGAACGCCTCCGATGACTAGGTGAGAGAGGTGAGCGCATGGTGGATAGCGAAGCGCTGTTTACGCCTGAGCTGGTGTTTTTTGATTGGGAGTGTGCGACGCCGGATGAGATGTTCGCGCGGCTTGAGGGCGAGCTTGCACCACGTGGCTACATTGCATCCGGTTGGCTCGACGCCGTTCGCACGCGCGAGGATGCCTATCCCACGGGTCTTGCCATGCCGGCGGCAAACATTGCCATTCCGCATACCGATCCGGGGTTTGTGGCCAAGCCCTATATCGCGGTGGTGAAGCCCGCCGCGCCCGTGACATTTAACGCTATGGCCGGCATGGGCGCTCCGGTGCCGGCGCAGATCGTCATCAATCTGGGCATCGCCGAGCCGGGCGGCCAGGTCGAGGCCCTGCAGGCGCTCATGAACATCTTTATGGACGCCGATGCCGCAGCCGACGTGCTCGGCCAGACCACGCCCCAGGGCATGGTCGACGCCATCCGCCGTCACTTCTAAGGTGGGGCTGAGTCGGCACTTGGGGACTGTCCCTAACTGCCGGCTGCCAGAGCTGTCCCCTTTGCACCAAAATGGTGCAGATTAACCTGTCCCCAATGCACCAAGCGTGCCGCGGGGGCTGCGTTGTGACACAATGGCGTTTGTTCGATTCGTGATGCGAAAGGCCAACTATGGCAAATAAGAAAAAGAACTCCGAGGCCGCGCCAACGCCCGAGCAGCAGGCTCGCGCTGCCTCCAGCTCTCGTAAGAAGCAGCGCAAGACGTACGTGTCTAAGACCGTCAAGATCGTCC
>JAXJLC010000299.1:0-7230 GCA_036297365.1 Collinsella sp. | reverse complement strand
CATTATATTTGATTGATCGCGAGTTCCGCACGCAAAGAAGGCCACTTAATGTGGCCTTCGTCTTGCGCAGGACTGCCCGAGCAGGCAATCAAATATAATGCGGGCGGGCACGCGGCCCCGTCGGCTTTACGACAGCGCAATACCGCCGAGCCAGCCCCAACGCACGCCAGAGCCAGTGCCATAGAAGCTAATAAACGAATCAAGCGACTTAGACGTAATGGCGCCCTCATTGCTCATGACGATGCCGCCGCCAACATAGATGCCCACGTGGCCATAGATCAGACCCGGCATGCCGGTGCCGCTATGCGATGAGTCGGCCACGATCATGCCCACCTGCAGCGCCGAGCGGTCGGAGCTATAGCACCAGGCGTTAAACATGTCGCACGCATTGCCGCCAAAGTAGCCAACGCCGGCGTTACGGAAGACATTGGTAACCCACGCCGCGCACCAGTTCTGGCCCGGCGAAGGCGTGGAGTAGCACGCGTTGACGACGGCCTGTTGCTTGCCCGAGCCGGCATTCTGCTGCGGAGTTCCGGGCGCATACGATCCGCCACCCGAGCTTGAACCACCCGAGTAGGAATTGTTCTTGTTTGCGGCAGCCGCGGCAGCGGCAGCCTTCTTGGCAGCCTCCTCGGCCTGGGCGGCAGCAAGAATCTCGGAATCGCGCTGGGCCATGAGCTCCTTGACATCGTCGGAGAGGCCGTTCAGAACCGTCTGGACCTCCTGCTGCTTGGCCTGCATGTCCTGCATCTGGGCAGTCTGCTGGTCCTTGAGCTTCTCCAAGTCGGCTTTTTGCGACTCGAGCTCGGACTTCTGTGTATCGAGCTCTTGCTGGATGGTCTGGATGTCCTCGATGGCGTCACGGTCGCTCTTGTTGATCTTCTCGACGTAATGCGCGTTGGCGACGAGTTCCTCAAACGAGCCAGAAGCGAGCAGCAACGACAGGATGTTGGTGCCACCCGACTTGTAGCTTGCCGCCACGCGATCGGAAAGCTCGTTACGCTTCTTCTTGAGCTCCGATTTCTTGGTGTCGATCTGCTCCTGGGTGTCGTCGATCTGGCCCTGGACGCCCTCAATATCGTTAAGCGTCTGAGCGTTCTTGTTAGCGAGCGCCGCATACTCGTTGGCGATGCTATCAAGCTGGGCCTGGACCTCGTCGAGCTGGGCCTGGGCGGCATTCAGCTTGTCGGTGGTTTCCTGGCTGGCCTCGGCAGCATGGGCGCGGGCAGGTAGGCCAAAAAGAACTGCAGCAGAAGCAGCGCCGAACAGGGCCTTGAGGGCGGTGCGGCGCGAGAGCTCCTGAGTGAAGATGGAATCGCTGTTTGGTGACATATGTACTCCGTTACGTGTTTTGTTTATATGTCGCTCAAGTCATACATATTACCGTACATCCGACGCATCCCAACGATTTCCACGAACGGCAGAAAACCGCACGGCCGGCGGCATGCGCACAGCCTGGAACTACCATGAACCGTTATGCATTCCCGTCCTATGAGCACGTTATCATTGCTCTGCTCTTCATTGTGTCAAACAGTTGCACCGCACCTAGCTGCGCTATACTCCCCTCAAGAAGTGTTCCTGATTCGATAGGAGACTACATGTCCCAAGCACTCGACCCCAAAGACACCTGCGTCCTCGTTACCGGCGGTGCCGGCTTCATCGGTTCCCACACCGTCGTTCAGCTGCTCGAGGGCGGCTACCAGGTCGTCGTCGTCGATGATCTCTCCAACTCCAGCGCCGTCGCCGTCGACCGCGTCAAGACCATCGTGGGCGACGAGGCCGCCAAGAACCTCACCTTCTACGAGGCCAACGTGCTCGACCGCGATGCGATGAACAAGATCTTCGATACACATCAGATCGACCGCGTCATCCACTTTGCCGGCTTTAAGGCCGTCGGCGAGTCAGTGAGCAAGCCCGTCGAGTACTACCACAACAACATCGAGAACACCCTGGTGCTCATCGACGTCATGCGCAACCATGGCTGCAAGTCCATCATCTTCTCGAGCTCCTCGACCGTCTACGGCGACCCGGACAACCCGCCCGTCACCGAGGAGGATCCTAAGAAGCCCGCGACCAACCCCTATGGTTGGACCAAGTGGATGATCGAGCAGATCCTTATGGACGTCCACACCGCCGACCCCGAGTGGGACGTCGTGCTGCTCCGTTACTTCAACCCCATCGGCGCCCATCCGTCGGGCCTGATCGGCGAGGACCCCAAGGGCATCCCCAACAACCTGGTGCCCTATGTCGCCCAGGTTGCCGTGGGCAAGCTCGAGGCCGTTCAGGTCTTTGGCAACGACTACCCCACCCCCGACGGCACCGGCGTGCGCGACTACATCCACGTGTGCGATCTGGCCTCTGGTCACGTTGCCGCCCTTAATTGGATGAACGGCAAGACCGGCGTCGAGATCTTTAACCTGGGCACCGGCACCGGCACCTCGGTACTCGAGGTCGTCGCCGCCTTCTCCAAGGCTTGTGGCAAGGAGCTGCCCTACGTGATCCGCGAGCGCCGCGCCGGCGACATCGCTGCCAACTGGTGCGATGCCTCCAAGGCCGAGCGCATGATGGGCTGGAAGGCCCAGTACGACATCGCGGACATGTGCCGCGATAGCTGGAACTGGCAGAGCCACAACCCCAACGGCTTCGCCGACGCCGAGTAGCAAAACCTACATACCGCTCTTGCCCCGATCTCACGTTGTGAGGTCGGGGCTTTTTCATGGCATGTAACCATTCGCCGAAAATCGACCAACTTTTTTATCTTGCCTGTACATGTTTAAACAACATGTTTTACAATAGGCGTACCGAATCAGAACATCGGAGGCGGACTGCACACCCATCGGCAGGCCGACCCCACAACAAGAAGGTTGGTGAGCGCATTCATGGAGCGTGCAAGCGGCGTCCTCATGCCCGTCTCATCTCTGCCCGGACCATACGGAATCGGCGGCTTTGGCTGGAATGCCTACGACTTCGTCGATTTTCTCGCCTCGTGCAAACAACATTACTGGCAGATTCTGCCCCTTACGACGACCAGCTATGGCGATTCGCCCTATCAGTCGTTCTCGGCCCGCGCAGGCAACCCCAACTTTATCGACTTTGCCGAGCTTATCGAGGCAGGGTATCTGGAGCAGCGCGATATCGATGGCGTGTATCTGGGATCCGACCCCAGCAATGTCGACTACGGTGCTATCTTTGACGGCCGCCGTCAGATTCTCGACCGCGCCGCTGAGCGCTTTGCTGCCGACAAGCCGGCCGATTTCGATGACTTTATCCAGGCCAACGAGGACTGGCTCATCCCCTACTGTGAGTTCATGACCGTCAAAGAGGAGTGCGGTCTCAAGGCGTTTTGGGAGTGGCCCGCGGAGCTCCGCACCCGCGGCGAGGCTTCCGCCAAGGTCTGCGCCGACCATCCGGCGCATATGCTCTACCACCAGATGACGCAGTACTTTTTCGATCGCCAGTGGAGCCGCCTCAAGGCCTATGCCAACGAGCGCGACATTCTCATCATCGGCGACCTGCCCATCTATGTCTCGCGTGACTCCGTCGAGATGTGGGCGACACCTGAGCTCTTTAAGATCGACGCCGCCGGCAATCCGGTGAGCGTCGCCGGCACGCCGCCCGACCAGTTCTCGGCCACCGGCCAGTACTGGGGCAACCCCATCTACGACTGGGACGCCATGGAGTCCGACGGCTTCTCCTGGTGGGAGGGCCGCATTCGCGCCGCCCTCGACATGTACGACGTCATCCGCCTGGATCACTTCCGCGGCTTCGAGGCCTATTGGGAGGTGCCGTTCTCCTCACCCGATTCGTCCTACGGTTCGTGGACGCAGGGTCCCGGCCTCAAGTTCTTCAAGACGCTCGAGGAAAAGCTCGGCACGCTGCCCATCATCGCCGAGGACCTGGGCTTCCTCACCCCCGGCGTCATCGACATGCGCGACAACTCGGGCTTCCCCGGCATGAAGATCCTGCAGTTTGCCTTTGAGGGCACCAACTCGTACTACCTGCCGCATAACTACATCGCCAACACCGTCGCCTATGTGGGCACCCACGACAACGAGACGGCGCGCGGTTGGTTTGAGGGAACGGCCACCCCGCGTCAGCGTGAGCAGGCAGCCCTGTACACCCATCAGCAGGCCGGCGAACCCATGGCAGATGCACTCAATCGCACCATCGCCGCCAGCGTGAGCGACACGTGCATCTACACCATGCAGGATCTGCTCAACTTGGGCAACGAGGCGCGCATCAACACCCCTGCCACGCTGGGCGGCAACTGGACCTGGCGCATGCTCGACGGCGCCATCACCCGCGAGCTCGAGCACAAAC
The DNA here is from genome assembly GCA_036297365.1 of Collinsella sp. Classification (GTDB taxonomy): domain Bacteria; phylum Actinomycetota; class Coriobacteriia; order Coriobacteriales; family Coriobacteriaceae; genus Collinsella. Next base: position 2,910 of record JAXJLC010000299.1, on the reverse strand, counting down.
TCACCGACTGGACCGAGACCTACTTCCGCATCCCGTCGGAAGCCGAAATCGAGCTTCCTCAATAGGAGCTACCGCGCCCGACCCCTCCCCACCGTGCGGACGCGCTTGCTTTTCCCGCGCGAGGCCACCCCAATCCCCTCGCGCGGGCTTCTTATGAATTGCAGACATGAAACAACCCATCACAGGAGAAAACATGCCCCAAATTAACCTCATGGAACTCGCCGAGCAGTCTTTTGGCACCTCGCTCGAGCAGCTCGACGACCGTCGCATTTACAAGCTACTGGTCAAACTCGTGCAGGAGCGCTCCGCCGCCCGCCCGCTCAACAACGGCAAGAAAAAGCTCTATTACATTTCCGCCGAATTTTTGATCGGCAAGCTGCTCATCAACAACATGATCGACCTCGGCATCTACGACGAGGTTAAGGACCAGCTCACCGCCGCAGGCCACGACCTCAACAAAATCGAGGAATTCGAGGTCGAGCCGTCACTCGGCAACGGCGGCCTGGGCCGCTTGGCCGCATGCTTCCTGGATTCCATCGCCACGCTGGGCTTGACCGGCGATGGCGTGGGCCTCAACTATCACTACGGTCTGTTCCGTCAGCGCTTTGTCGACAACCAGCAGAAGGCCGTCCCCGACGAGTGGCTCGGTGAGCAGGACATCCTAGTCGACGATGACCGCTCCTACACCGTCGAGTTCGGCGATTTTGCCGTTACCTCCAAGCTCGTCAACATCGATGTGCCCGGTTACGGCCAGTCCACCAAGAACCGCCTGCGCCTGTTCGACCTGGCGAGCGTCGACGACGGCCTGGTCCCCGGCAGTTCCATCGACTTCGACAAGACCGAGATCGCCAAGAACCTCACCTTGTTCCTCTACCCCGACGATTCCGACGAGCAGGGCCGCCTACTTCGCATCTATCAGGAGTACTTCATGGTGAGCAACGCCGCCCAGCTCCTGATCGACGAGGCCGTCGAGCGCGGCAGCAACCTGCACGATCTGGCCGATTACGCCGTTGTCCAGATCAACGACACGCACCCCACCATGGTCATTCCCGAGCTCATTCGCTTGCTCACCACCGAGCATGGCATCGAGTTTGACGAGGCCGTGACCATCGTACGCTCCATGGTCGCCTACACTAACCACACGATTCTTGCCGAGGCGCTCGAGAAGTGGCCGCTCGCCAGCCTACAGAAGGTCTCCCCTGCCATCGCCGACATTATCGTCAAGCTCGATGAGATCGCGAAGGCCGAGCACGATGACCCGCGCGTCGCCATCATCGACAAACACGATACCGTCCACATGGCCCACATGGACATCCACTTTGGCTTCTCCATCAACGGCGTAGCCGCCCTCCACACCAAGATCCTGGAGGACACCGAGCTTCATCCGTTCTACGAAATCTATCCCGAGAAGTTCTCCAACAAGACCAACGGCATCACCTTCCGCCGCTGGATCCATGGGACCAACCCCGCGCTCGCCAGCCTGCTCGACGATGTGATCGGCACCGACTGGCGCAGCACCGGCGATCTGAGCAAACTCGCCAAGTTCGCCGACGACAAGGACGTTCTTGAGCGCCTGGCCGCCACCAAGGTCGAGGCCAAGGCCATCATGCGCCAGTTCATGGCGCTCGAGCAGGGCGTGACCATTCCCTCCAACGCCATCATCGATGTCCAGGTCAAGCGCATCCACGAGTACAAGCGTCAGCAGATGCTCGCGCTCTACATCATCTGGAAGTACCTCGATATCAAGAACGGCAACAGACCTAAGCACCCTGTCACCATCATCTTTGGCGGCAAGGCGGCGCCTGCCTACACTATCGCGCAGGACATCATCCATCTGATCTTGACGCTGTCGCAGTGGATTGCAAACGACCCCGACGTGGCTCCCTACCTGCAGGTCGTCATGATCGAAAACTACAACGTCACCGCCGCCGAGCGCGTGATCCCCGCCGCTGATATCTCCGAGCAGATCAGCCTGGCCTCCAAGGAGGCGAGCGGCACCTCCAACATGAAGTTCATGCTCAACGGCGCCCTAACCCTGTGCACGCTCGACGGCGCCAACGTGGAGATTGCCGAGCTCGTGGGCGACGAGAATATCTATACCTTTGGTGCCTCGTCCAAACAGGTCGAGCAGCTCTATGCCGACGGCACCTATGACGCCGGTGTGCTCTACCGCAAGCCCGGCATTAAACTGCTGGTGGACTTCATCACCAACCCGGCCTTTATGGCGACCGGCAACGTCGAGCGCCTGCAGCGCCTGCACGATGACATTAAGGGCAAGGACTGGTTTATGGCCCTGCTCGACATCGAGGAGTACATCCAGACCAAGGAGCGCGTGTTGGCCGACTACGAGGACCAGGACGCCTGGATGCGCAAGACGCTCATCAATATCGCCAACGCCGGCACCTTCTCGTCTGACCGCACGATCTCCCAGTACAACGACGAGATTTGGCACCTGAGCTAATTTCGCTTCCCTTACCCATCCTCTTGAGAAACGGAGTCGTGGCAACACGGCTCCATTTTTTGTGCCCGCACGTTACCCTGTGACCCGACTCGGCCAAACAATCTCGATCTGTAACAACTACTCGGTAAAAACGGCCCCAGCTGTTACAGATTGAGACATACCGGCCCCTCCCCTTGGGTCTATCTCGATCTGTAACATCTAGCAGCTGAAATTCACCTTTGGTGTTACAGATTTAGATGAAATGGTTAGCTCAGCGGAACCGTCTCGATCTGTAACATCTAACGTCCGAAATCAGCCTCACCCGTTACAGATCGAGACAAGCGACCGGCCAGACAACCCCAACACAATCAGAACCACCCTTAAAAAGGGTGGTTTGCTCTTAGGGTATAACCCACGGGCCCCGGGCTCGCGTCTAAAGGCGCGGGCCCGGACTTCGTCCAGGCCTAGTG
>JAXJLC010000298.1:0-5036 GCA_036297365.1 Collinsella sp. | reverse complement strand
TCTGCGGATAGACCTCGCAAATTCCACCTAACTTGCCAAACTCGACAAGATCGGTCGGGTCAGAGTTCTCGAGATCGGTAATCGCATGGCGGCGAAGCATCCGTCCATGCTCGTCTCGAGGCAGCGAGGCATAGAGCGCCACGGTGCGACGAACGGCGCCATCGCCCTGGCAATGCAAGGAATATCGGAATCCGTCAGCATCAATTGCACGCAGCTCGTTCTCAATCAGATCCCACTCTGGCTCCTCGACGACCGTCTTGCCGGCAGCGCCCGCATCGGCCGAGTCCTCATAGGGTTCTATCATCTCGGCAAGCCCCGCCCATACGCCGCGATCGGTCATACGGTTGAAGCCAGAAAAACGAACGAACGGTCCCCGGAAGCGCTCTCGTGCCTCGCGGGCATATGCAAGATTTGCACCGGCACCCACCGGCTGCGACATCATAGAGACGCGAACCGTCAGCTCACCAGATTCCTCACGGCGAGCCATTTCGTCGGCAAAGCCGTAGTAGTCATCAAACGCCATCTCCTTGATGGCGGTAACGCCGCGTTCGTTAAGCATGCTCATGTAGTCCGAATACCCTGCACGCACCTCGGGCAGCGCGAGGAAATCGCTCATCATGCGCCAGATCTTCTCGGCATAGCACGCCTGGGGTGTGAAGCCGTATCGCGCACTGGCGGCAGCATTGAGAACACAGGTATCCGCGCCCGGTGTAAAGCAGACGACGGGGATATCGCCAAAACACTCGTCAAACACAGCTGCTGTATTTGCGTTCTCGGCATCCGATGCCAACGTTTCGGGTAGGTTGTGGCCAAAAGCCGCCGCGCAATCCGGACGATCTTCTTTCCATGCACGCAAGAGCGACACGGCCTCTTTGGCATCAGCGATGCCGGACAGATCAGGCCCCAACGTCCGCAGCGCCCAGCCTGTATAGAAGGTATGCACATCGATCAGGCCAGGCATGACGGTGCGGTCGCCCAGGTCAACTACCTCGTCCGCCTGGGTCAAATACGAAGCTAGCTCACACTTGGTGCCAACAGCCTCAATTCGATTGCCACGGACCGCTACGAAACCTTCAAACGGCAGGTCCCCCGTACCGGTAAAGACGCTCTTAGACGTCAGGACCGTCAAACGATCAGACATCACAACCACCTACGCCGGAAGCATGCCAGAGATTGCCGTTACGATCAGGCCAAAGACGACCATGAAAATGAAGAACTTCCAAATGGTCTTCCACCATTGACCAAACGAGATCTTTGCCACGGCAAGACCGGCAACCGTCATGCCCGCCACGGGACTGATGGTGTTGATGGTCTGATTAGCAAACTGGAGCGCGGTAACGGCGGCTTCGGGATTGAGGCCCATAAGCTCGGTCAGCGGACCCATGACGGGCATGGTGAGCGCCGCAAGTCCAGAGCTCGAGGGAACCAGCAAAGAGAGCAGGCCAAGGACGATATACATAAACGTGGTGTAGACGGCGGCAGGTGCACCGGCCAGTGCAGTAGCGAGCGCCTGGAGGATGGTGTCGATGATCATGCCACCCTCTGCGATGACCAAGATACCGCGAGCGATGCCGATGACGATAGCGGCATACGCAAAGTCGGCAATGCCTTTAACGAACTCCTCGGCGATCGTCTGCTGGTCAAGGCCGCCCAGGATACCGGCAAGCAAGCCCATACCAAGGAACACGGCGGAAATCTCATTCATGTACCAGCCCTGGGTAACAAGACCCCAGACGATAATGCCCATGCCGCAGGCAAAATCGATAAGCACGAGCTTCTGACGGGTAGTGAACTCTTCCTCGATGGAGGCATCGGTCACGGAAAACTCAACACGCTTGAGCTTATCGTCCTCGTACACAATGGACGACTCGGGATTTTTCTTGACACGCATGGCGTAGCGCATGGCCCATGCGATACCAACGGCAGTGAAGATGACCCAAGAAACGGCGCGCAGCCACAGCTGAGGATTGCCCTCGATACCAATGATGCCTTGGGCGATCAAAACATTAAACGGGTCGATGGTCGAAGCACAATATCCCAGGTTAGGACCAAGGAAGCAGATGATAAACGCCGTCATCGAGTCATACCCGATACCCATCATGATGGGAATGAAGATGGCATAGAACGGCAGGGCTTCCTCAGACATACCAAACGTAGTGCCGCAAATGGACAGCAACGTCATCGTGATGGGAATGATGAGGATGTCCTTGTTCTTGAGCTTTTTAATCACACGGCTCATGCCGGCATTCAAAGCGTTGGTCTTGGTGATGACTGCGAACGATCCGCCAATCAATAAGACGAACGCAACGACGTCGGCAGCCTCCTGGATACCCTTGGTGGGCGCTTGCAGAACCGCGAAGATATCCTGGCCCAGATTGATGGTCTCGCCGGTCTCGGAATCGGTGTAGTTCTTATCAACCTGTTCATAGGTTCCAGCAACGGCGACTTCACGCTCGCCCGCCGCTGTCGAAATCGTCTTGCGCTGATACTGACCAGAGGGAACGATCCAAGTCAGGACCGCAAAGACAACGATCAGCAAGAACATGATCGTATAGACATGCGGTAATTTGAACTTAAAACGTCTGTTTGTCTTCTTCGCCTTCGTATCTGACATAGATACCTCCAAAGAACTCGAGACTGCATCGCATCTCGCTTCAACGCCTGCGCAAGGCAAACGTTCTATGACGTTCCATAGATTACCAGCAGCTTTTCCCATCATCAAGATAATTTCAAACTGATTGCCGCGACGCGGTTGAACGGTTGCGTTCGCGCCGTGAACGGTATGGAGACGCCCGGTGAGATGATCAACCGGGCGTCTCCATTCGCAATGTCCTAGATGTCAAAGACGTAGCGAGACCCAACGATCCGCTGACGACCGATGATAAACGGCCGCCGCTGCTCATCGAAAAAGAAGGCTTCCATATAAAACAAGGGTTCGCCAACGGGAACTGCCAACAGCCGAGCGACCTCGGGCGACGCGCACGCGATCTCGAGCGTGCACGGGTCGGTAAACGCGGGAGTGCGGCCCGTCCGGTTGCGCACGAACTCAAAAATGGATTGGTTAGATAGAGGTGCCGTTGATAGATAGGCGTTGTCCTCGTAAACATATATGTTGTTCTCGAGCATGACAGGGACGCCATCGGCAGTGCGCACGCGCTCAACGCAAATCAAGTCAGTTCCAACGGGAACACCAAAGAACTGCGCTTCGGTGGAATCCGCCGGCAGTATCTTTCTCGAAATGACACACGCCCCCGGTTCCATTCCGTTAACGCGGCATGCGTTCGAAAAACTCTGAACGTCATCCTTCTGGCGAATCTTGCGCTTGAGCTTGGGGGCATTGACAAACGTGCCTTTCCCCTGTCGCTTCGTTAGATAGCCCTGCTGGACGAGTTCCTCAATAGCGCGTCGCACGGTAACGCGGCCAACTTTATAGCTCTCAGCCAATTCGAATTCGTTGGGTATCCGCGCGCCTGCCTTGTAGGCGCCGGAGTTGATTTCGTTTTTAATGATATCAATGACCTGTTGGTACAGCGGTATCGCTGCTTTACCGTCAGTTGGCCCTTCAGTCGGTGGCATATACCCTCTCCCAGCACAATTAATTCTAAAACGGGCTTAAGGGCATTCAACAAGCCCTTAAGCCCGCATTAGCTTAAAGTATGCTAGGTGTCGCACCAAAATGTTGGCTATTTACTCATCAGACCCGAAAAACGCGCAACTACCGCGCTCCTAAGAAAGCGTGAGCAGCTCCGGCAGCTGGTCGATAATCTTGTCCGCGGCATCCTGGCTAAAGCCAAAGCGTTCCTCGCGCTTGGCAATGACTGTCAGGCCGGCTCGCTTGCCAGCGGTGATGCCAGGCACCGAATCCTCAACGCAGCAGCAGCGATTCGCGGGCAGTCCCAGCAGGTCCAGCGCATGCAGGTAGATGTCGGGCTCGGGCTTGCTCTCCTTAAACTGCTCGCCGCTCACCACATACTCAAAGGCATCCGACAGCCCGCACGCATTGAGCACTTCCTCGATGCTAACCATGGGAGACGAGCTGGCAAGCGCCACGCGAACGCCGCGGCGCGGCAGCTCTCGAATCGTATCCACGGCGCCTGGGTTAATCAAAGCCTGATAGTCGCGCGGACGCTTATGAGCCCATTCGTCCCAACGGGCCAACGCTTCCTCGCCAGTGAAATGCCCCTTACCGGCACGCTCAAACCAATCGACCAGCATATGCAGGAAGAACTGATGCGAGGTACCGACCTGCCCATTCAACTCCTCTTGAGTCAGATTAAGCCCAAGCTCCTTGGCAAACGCGGCAGTCTCGCCCAGGTAGTAATACTCGGTATCGACAATGACGCCGTCCATGTCAAAGATAACGGCATCGAACGGAAATGCGGACACGGCACCCTCCCTAACAAAAGGACGCCCGCGAGCAGGCGCCCGAACCATGCATTAATCGGCGATTCTAACCCAGCAGCTTATCCAGCGCCACTGCAATACCGTCTTCGTTGTTATTGGCGGTCACCATCTGGGCCACGGCCTTAACCTCATCGACGGCGTTGTCCATGGCAACACCGGTGCCGGCCCACTCAATCATGGACTTGTCATTCTGGCCGTCGCCAAACGATACGACCTCGCTGGCATCGATGCCAAGCTTGGGCAGGGCACCCTCGAGCGCGCGGGCCTTGTCGATACCGGGCGCCGTGTACTCAAAGTACCAGTCGGCCGTAAACATGCCCGAAAGCGTCTGCTTAAAGGGCGCATACATCTCCTCGTAATGCACCTGCAGGTAGGCCGGATCGCCTGCCGTCAGCAGCTTGTCCACGGGATAAGCATCAGCGACCTCATGCAGGCTCTCTACCTCGCGAATCTTAAGATCGCACGCGTCGCGCTCATACTTGACGATATTCTTCTGCGAGCCGTCAGGCAGCGTGATCATGCAATGGTACGAGTCCTCGACGTGCAAATCGCGACCGAGCGAAATCATAGGGATCACGTCAAAATTACGCAGGTGATCAATCAGGCGATGCAATTCGTCGGCAGGCATAGCC
>JAXJLC010000297.1:0-1609 GCA_036297365.1 Collinsella sp. | reverse complement strand
ACGTTTGATAGTTTTTGAGGCTCTCGACTGCCGCCGGTGACGCTGGAGAAGAACGTATCGAAGAAGCCCATCGCTATGCCTGCTTGCCTGCGTCGGCCGGGAAGGTTATACCGGCCTGCTGGCGCACGGCATCCATGATGCGCAGTGAGACGAGCGTGACATCGCGGTAGTGGCCAAGCTCGTGGCGTCCCGCCGGGGTCTCCCAAATCTCTTCCTTGACGTTATCGATGCCGCCGATGGCGGTGATAAAGTCTGTGAGTTCGTATTCCATAGTGTTGCTCGATTTGGGCAGGTCGAGCACGCGGCCGTTATCGCCCTGTTCGCGCGGCGCCTCGGTCGCCGAGCCGCGTACGACGTCGCCGCGATAGTCGATGCGGACGTTGCGGGGCGTGGACAGATGGTCGATCTGGATAGTGCCACGCTCGCCTTCGATCTGCGAGGGCAGCAGGTCATTCGTAATTTTGGAGTGCGCGAGCTCGACGGAGATACGGCCACCGCCGTAGCTGGCGAGGATGGAACCGCAGCCATCGATGGGGCCGTGCGTGAGCTGTCGCGTGGTGGGGTCGAGCAGAGTAGCCATGCTCGTAAGGCCGGAGGGCATGCCGAAAATCTCGACCATGGGCTCGACGGTGTAGACGCCAATATCCATGAGGGAACCCGATGCCATATTGCAGTCGAAGATATTGGTGGCGCGTCCCGCGAGAATCTCGTTGTAGCGCGAGGAATATTTGCCAAAGCGCAATGAGGCGCGGCGGATGGGCGCAATCTCACCCAGGGCGTCCTCGATGGCGTGGAAAGCGGGGTCATGGAGCGGGCGCATGGCCTCGAGGGCTACGACGCCCGCCGCCTCGGCTGCGCGAAAGACCTCGAGCGCCTGCGCCTCGGTGGCGCAGAAGGGCTTTTCGACGATAACGTGCTTGCCGCCGGCGATACAGGCGAGCGCCTGCTCGTAGTGGAGCGCATTGGGGCTGCCGATGTAGACGGCATCGACGTCGGCAGCGGACGCAAGCTCGTCAAGCGCGGTGAAGTTACGCTCGCCACCGTGCTTGGCGGTGAAGGCGGCGCCGCGATCTGCATCGCGCGAGAGCGTGCCCACAAACGCAGCTTGGTCGTTGGCGTTGACGACCTGGATAAAGTCGTCGGTAATCATGGATGTGCCGATGGTCGCTATACGCAGCATGTATCCCCCTCGTGCCGTTCGGTTTACAGGATGAGTGTAGCGCGAAGGGGTTGGAAATAGCGTGCGAAAACGCCGCTACAGGTCGCTCTCGTTAAAGCCGGCGTCGATATCGAGGTTGCTGCCGTCGGCCGCCGTGGTGGCAAGCTCGTCGCAGCGCTCGTTGAGCTCATGGCCGGCGTGGCCCTTAACCCAGATGAACTCCACTTTGTGCTTGCTCTTTGCGGTGAGCAGGCGCTCCCACAGATCGCGGTTCTTGACAGGCTGCTTGTTGGCAGTCTTCCAGCCGCGTTTCTTCCATCCGTCAATCCAGTGCTTGTTGAAGGCGTTGACGACGTACTGCGAATCGGAATGGACTTCGACGTCGCAGGGGCGGTTGAGTGCCTCGAGCGCCACGATGACCGCCATGAGCTCCATGCGGTTGTTGGTGGT
>JAXJLC010000296.1:0-3800 GCA_036297365.1 Collinsella sp. | reverse complement strand
CCATCAACCTGGGCGCCACCGCCAACCACGACGGTGCCGATCAGATTGGCGGCAAGGACAGCTCCGTCTTCCTCGACGCCACCCAGAAGGCCGACGTCAACCAGCTGCTCGACATGGGCATCAAGCTCTATGTCCAGCAGACCCCTACGTATCAGAGCGTCGACATCGACGCCAAGCTGTAATCAACCAGGCTTTTGCCTGACTGAAAGGAGAAGGGTATGAATACGTTCATCAGTGCGGTGCTCGTCGGCCTCGTCGGCGTGTTCTGCATGTGGGACTCCCGCCTGCTCGGTCGTCTTAACTTCGAGCAGCCCCTCGTTGGCGCTACGCTCGTCGGTCTGCTGCTGGGCGATGTGCCCACCGGCCTTGCCGTCGGTGCCGCCGTCGAGCTCGTGTCCATGGGCCTGGTGCAGGTCGGCGCTGCCGTTCCGCCCGATATGGTCCTGGGCGGCATCGTGGCCGCTGCCTTTGCGTGCCTGACCGATGCTTCCGCCGAGACCGCCATGACGATCGCCATCCCGGTCGCCGTCCTGGGTCAGCTCCTCGGCATCGTGTTCCGTTCCATCATCGCCGCCCTCACCCATGTGGCAGATAACGCGATCGATAACGGAAAGTTCAAGACCGCCTACCGTATGCACATCTGCGCCGGCTCCGGTCTGTACGCCGTCATGTACTTCCTGCCGATCTTCCTCGCCGTCTTTGTTGGCACCGACCTGGTTCAGGCCATCGTCAACATGGTTCCCGAGTGGCTGTCCACTGGTCTTAACGTTTCGACCAAGATCATGACCGCCTACGGCTTGGCCCTGCTGCTCACCATGATGATCAAGAAGGGTATGACTCCGTTCCTGTTCATCGGTTTCCTGCTCGCCGCTTACCTCAACCTGTCCGTCATCGCGGTCGCTCTGATCGGTGTGTGCCTGGCTGTCGTCTTCATGGGCTTCAAGTTCAACGGTTCCCATGCAGCCGCCGGTGTCGATTCCGACTACGATCCGCTCGAAGACGACGAAGACTAAGGAGGAACACACTATGGCAACCGCAACCAAGGACGTGTCCCTGAACAAGAAGGTCAGCCAGTTCTTCTGGCGCTCCTGGGCCATCCAGGCCTCTTGGAACTACGAGCGTCAGATGAACATGGGCTTCCTCTACGGCATGGTTCCCACGCTCGATCGCCTCTATCCGGATGAGTCCGACCCCAAGCAGCTCGCTGCTAAGAAAGAGGCTTACCACCGTCACATGGCGTTCTACAACTGCACCCCGCAGACGAGCGCTTTCATCCTGGGCCTCTCCGCCTCCATGGAGGAGGAGTACGCCAAGGATCCCGAGAACTTCGATCCCGATTCGATCAACGCGGTCAAGACCTCCCTCATGGGTCCGCTTTCCGGCATCGGTGACTCCTTCTTCCAGGGCACCATCCGCGTTATCGCCTTTGGCCTGGGCGTTCAGCTGGCTCAGCAGGGCTCCATCATGGGCCCGATCCTGGCTATGCTCATCTCCATCGTCCCCTCTGTGCTGATCACTTGGTTCGCAGCCAAGATGGGTTATCAGGGCGGCCACGAGTACCTGAGCAAGCTTCAGGGCGGCGACCTCATGGAGAAGCTCATGTATGTCTGCGGCATCGTGGGTCTTATGTCCGTGGGCGGCATGATCGCTACGCTGATCGGCGCCACCACCCCGCTGCAGTTCGCTGAGGGCACCGTCGTGATCCAGGACATCCTGGACGGCATGATGCCCCAGATGATCTCCCTCGGCCTCACTGGCCTTATGTACTGGCTCATCAAGAAGAACGTCAACACCGGTTGGCTTCTCGCGATCGCCATCGTGGGCGGCATCGCCCTCTCCGCGGCCGGCATTCTGGCCTAGTCGCGACCAAGCGCCTAACCGCTTTCCCCCGGGGGCCTGCCTGACATCCCATACCCCAGGCAGGCTCCCATCCCTAAATGTGTCAAAGGGACAGTTCCTTTGACACATCCTCAACGGGCCGGCGACTCGGTCCAAATCACGGTAACCCTGCGAGCGCCCGGCAATGTGGCGCCGCAAAAAATCGAAAGGAATGTGTCAGATGTACGAGATCGACCTTAACCTCCCTAAGCAGATCGTCGCTGACGTCCTGTCCAACCACGAGATCCACAGCGTCGCTTTCGTCGGCTGCGGTGCTTCCATGTCCGACCTTTACCCCGCCAAGTACTTCCTGGCCAACAACACGGACAAGCTGAACGTTCAGATCTTCACCGCTAACGAGTTCAACTACGACACGCCTTCCTGGGTCAACGAGCACACCTTCGTGATCACCTGCTCCCTCGGTGGCTCCACGCCCGAGACCGTCGAGGCCAACAAGACCGCCAAGAAGCACAACTGCCCGGTCGTCTCCCTCACCAACAAGGCTGGCTCCGCTCTGACCGTCGACGCTGACTACGTCATCGTCCACGGCTTCCATGCCAACTATGCTGCCAAGGCCGAGAAGCCCGCCTACGCCATCGCTCTTGCTCTCGAGATCCTTCAGCAGACCGAGGGCTATGATCACTACGAGGACATGATCACCGGCCTCACCAACATCTTCGAGCTGATCGAGAACGCTGCTCACTCCGCCAAGGGCCTGGCCAAGCAGTTCGCTCAGGACTTCAAGGACGACAAGATGATCTACTTCATGGCCTCCGGTGCCTCCGAGAAGATGGCTTATTCTAACGCCGCCTTCCTGTTCACCGAGATGCAGTGGATCGACGCTGCTTCCTACAACACCGGCGAGTACTTCCACGGCCCGTTCGAGGTTTCCACCGAGGGTAAGCCCTACGTCTTCCTCATGTCCGACGGTGCTACCCGTCCGATGGACGCTCGTGCCCTCACCTTCCTTAAGCGCATGGGCGCCAAGGTCGCTCTGATTGACTCCAAGGACTACGGCCTGGCCGACGCTGTGCCGGCTAGCGTCCTCACCTACTTCAACCCGCTGCTGCACCTCGCCGTTATGCGCGAGTACGGCAACCAGATCGCCGAGGCCCGTCAGCACCCGCTGACCATGCGTCGCTACATGTGGAAGCTTTCCTACTAATCACAAGTAAGTAGACCTTACGGGTTGATTGAGAGGGGATGGGGTTTGCGCCCCGTCCCCTTTTTGTTCTTGAGAGGAGATGCGTATGATCAAGGCAGTGCTGTTCGACATGGACGGCGTGCTGGTCGATACCGAGTGGTTCTACAACCGTCGTCGCGTGGCGTTTATGGAAGAGAAGGGGTTCCACTTTGACGAGATCCCCGATCTTTCGGGGTCTAACGAGCCTGCCATTTGGGAGGCGCTGGTGCCCGACGATGTTGAGCTGCGCGAGCGCCTGCGCGTGGAGTATAGGCAGGACTACAGCCCGGACCACCCCGTTCCGTATGCCGAGCTGCTCAACGAGCAGACGGAGCCGGTGATGCGCGAGCTGCACGAGCGTGGCGTGAAGTGTGCCATCGCGAGCTCGTCCTATCGCGAGCTCATTGACGAGCTGGTAGAGATTGCCGGTATCGCCGATGTGCTGGACTACACCATCAGCGGTCACGAGTGCAGTGCGTTTAAGCCCGACCCCGAGATCTACCTGCGTGCCATGGAGGCGCTGGGGGTGGAGCCTGCCGAATGCCTGGTTATCGAGGACTCGCCTTTGGGCATCGAGGCCGGCAAGCGCTCCGGCGCCCGCGTCCTGGCGCTGCGTCCGCACGAGGGCGTCAACCTAGATCAGTCCGCCGCCGACGTTATCATCGACAATCTGACCGACATCCTACCTGCCATTTAGCAGCAAAACCACCACAAAGGGGACAGGCACCTTTGTGGTGGT